>JBMZAL010000045.1:0-9196 GCA_049611325.1 Flavobacteriales bacterium | reverse complement strand
GAGGTTCTTCAGTTTGGTTGCTTGGGAATCAGAGGATCGCGAGGATGTCCGATTCGCGCATGATCATGTAGTCGGTGCCGTCGTGTTGGAGTTCCGTGCCGGAGTACTTCCCGTAGAGCACGGTGTCGCCCACTTGAACGGTGGTTGGATCGTCTTTTTTGCCTGGCCCCACGGCCACGACAGTGCCTTTCTGAGGCTTTTCCTTGGCGGAGTCGGGAATGATGATGCCACTCGCGGTGGTCTGTTCTGCGGCTGCGGGTTCTACGAGAACGCGGTCAGCCAGAGGTCGAATGTTGACAGACATGAATTGTGCAGTTGTTGTGTTTTCAAATTGAGGTGCCGAGGCACGCTCACCCTTAGGCGATTTCCGTGCCAAAGCTCGGTCCCGTGCGAGGTCCTGACACGTCTGTCAGGTTTGGACCAAAAGCACGACACCCTGTCAGCGAATGGCTGACAGGGTGTCGTTGCAGGCCCAAGGCCCGAGACGGGTTGGAATTACTCCGTGGCTTCGATGGGTGCCGTAGGCGCGAAGCTTTCGTCGACCCCGACGTCGAGGGATCCGTTGCCGGCGAAGCTGCCGACGAGGATGCACAACACGAAGAGGGACACGGCCAACACCCACGTCGCCTTCTCAAGGAAGTTGGTGGTGCGCTGGACGCCGCCGATTTGGCTGGCTCCCTGGAATCCGGTGGCGAGTCCTCCCCCCTTGGGGTTTTGGACCAAAATCACTGCACCCAAGAGGAAGCAGACAATCAAGATGACGACGGTAAGGAAAGTGGTCATGTTCAGTTGTTCAAGAGTTACGCAGCTTTTTGAGCTGGGCCGCAAAATAAACACTTTTTTCCGGGTATTTCAAAGCGAGAAGCTTGTAAGCTTTCCTCGCGCGGCCCATTTGGCCTTGCTGGGCGTAGAGTTTGGCCATGGTTTCCGTGACCAAACTCGGATCCTCCACCAACCCCTGCTTCGCCCACTCCTCCGTCGTTTCAAGGCTGTCGCGAATGGGTCCGATGCGTACATCTCCCTTGGCCAAAAAGGCGTCAATCAACGCAGCCGCGCCTTGTTCCGCCAATTGCGGCGTCCCGAAGCCCGTTTCTCGCGCACGCTGCTGCAGCCACTGCGAAAACAAACTCCGAGGTTCCGCAATCTGCCCCACCGAGGGGATGGCAACGCCCTCTTGGGGCGCAGGCTCGGGGCGATCTGTTGCCTCGGTTGGGACGTCTTCTGGCGCTGTCTTGTCGGTTTTGGCTTCTTCGTTCCACGCAGAAACGTCCTGCTCAATGACCGACGCGATGGCCGAAATCATGGCCTCGCGTTGCCCAGGTGCCTCGGCCTCAGCTTCTAGTTCTGAGGCCTCTTCTGACGCTTCGGTCTCCGGATCGACAGACTCGGCATCGGCCGCATCCACGGAATCGCCTTGGTCGTGCCACACCATGCTGACCATCTCCTCTTCTGGAACGTCTTCTGCCTTCAACACCTCTTCGTGAATGGCACGCGCCTCCGCCAAAAGCTCAGAGCCCATGAGGTACGCGAACAAGGCGCGGCGGGAAGGGACGTGCGCCCCCGCTTGAAGCAAGGCCTCGCGCCTGCCCAAATCTTGGGCCTCTTCCGACGCTTTGGCCAACATCATGCGCAGCGGACCCGAGTACGGATGACGCTCGACGCATGCGCGCAACACATCCAGGTCCTCTGCCCGAGGACCGCGTTCAAGGATGTCTTGGAGTTGCCCCGGATTCATGGCTCACCAATTGCCCAATGTGGCGTTGAACATGTCTTGGGAAAGCAGCTCGCCGAGCTCCTCCACGAGGAGGTCTTCGGAGGAGAACACGTCTTGGTCACTTGGCAGGTCCACGTACCTGCTGAAGGTCCGTTCCGTGCTCAGTGAGGGGTCGCGTTGGTTCACATAGGTCAGGACCACGCTGACGGTGACCCGGTTGGCCCCGGCCGTTTCGTTGCCTTGAACGTTCACCGGGCGCACTTCCCAGCCGACAACACGCGCGCCGAACATCAGCTCCCCCTCTTCCACAAGGCGGAGCGTGCTCTGCCTTTGGATTCTGTCACGCAAGGCTTCGGACAAGGACTGTGCGGCCGTGGTCGACACGAGCGGGTGTGCAGGTTCAAAATCGGTCACGCTGAAGGTGGAGGCGCCGGAGGTTTGGGCGCCGTAGGGGGAATAGACGCCGCATCCGGCCAACCCCATGGCGCCGATTGCCAAAACCACGATGCCAAGCCACTTCGTCATTTCAAATCGTATTCCTTGATTTTCCGGTACAAGGTGCGCTCGGAAATGCCGAGCTCCTCGGCGGCGTACTTGCGCTTGTTGCGATGCTTTTCGAGGGCGCGGCGGATGAGTTCTTTCTCGGAATCCTGAAGCGAAAGGACCACTTCGTCGGCCGGCTGATGCGCCACGTCCTGCAATTCGTGGGCAGGCCCCGTGCTTTCGGGTCCTGCGAACTGTGGCAAAGCCGCCAACACCCGCTGTGTTTCGCCCGCCGAGAGGTCATCCTGGAACACGCGTTGCACCAATTCGGCCTCTGCCTCCCCTCCTTGCAATCCGCCGTTCTTCATCAGCGACATGACCAATTGCTTGAGGTCGTTCAAGTCGCCCTTCATGTCAAACAGCACCTTGTACAAGATTTCGCGCTCCGTCAATCCCTTCCGCGGAACTTGCCGAAGATGTGGTGCTCGGCAAGCGGCTGCGGTGGGTCTCCGGCAAGTACCCGAGCAACGTGTCGGCGTCAATCCGACGTTTCGTCTCGAGGATGCTCATTTGCTCGGTGACGTTCTTGAGCTGGCGGATGTTCCCCGGCCATGGGTAGTGCTCCAGCATTTCGATCGCCTCGTCGTCCAAACTCAAGGGGGGCATGCGGTACTGCTCGCTGAAGTCCGTGGTGAACTTCCTGAACAGCAAGTGCACGTCTCCTGCGCGCTGACGCAAGGGCGGAAGCTGAATGGGCACCTGGCTGAGACGGTAGTACAGGTCTTCTCGGAACCGCCCCCGTGCAATGGCGTCGTCAAAGTCGACGTTGGTGGCGGCCACAACGCGCACGTCGGTCTTTTGGACTTTGGACGACCCGACCTTCATGAACTCTCCCGTCTCCAAAACACGCAACAAGCGCACCTGCGTCGTCAGCGGGAGCTCTGCAACTTCGTCAAGGAAAATGGTGCCGCCGTTGGCCTCCTCGAAATACCCTTTGCGGGTGTCCGTAGCACCTGTGAAGGCCCCTTTCTCATGGCCAAAGAGCTCAGAATCGATGGTGCCTTCCGGGATGGCTCCGCAGTTGACGGCCACGTATGGACCGTGCTTTCGCGCACTGAATTGGTGGACAATGCGCGGCATGGACTCCTTTCCCGTGCCGCTCTCCCCAAGCACAAGGACGCTGATGTCCGTGGTGGCCACCTGTGCGGCGACAGACAAGGCGCGGTCGAGTGCGGGTGCATTCCCGACCACCCCAAACCTTCGCTTGATTGCCCCTACATCCATGCTCAGCTCTCCGCGGGTTCGTCGGTGACTTCCCCCATCAACGTGACGGGGGTGCAATCGAAGGTCTTCACGTTCACGTATTCCCCGGGCTTCAAGTCGCCTTTGGGGAACACCACGACGGTGTTGTGCGTGGTGCGGCCAAAGAATTGGTCGTCCCGCTTTTTGCTCGTGCCCTCAATGAGGACGCGGTGCACCTGACCCACCAAGGCCTGGGTGCGCTCTTTGCCGTGAATCATTTGACGGGCGATGACTTCTTGCAGTCGGGCACCCTTGACTTCCTCGGGCACGTCGTCCTCAAACTTGCGCTCGGCCAACGTCTTGGGACGCTCGCTGTACTTGAACATGAAGGCCATGTCGTAGCGAACTTCGTCCATGAGGCTCAATGTCGCCTGGTGCTCTTCTTCCGTTTCCCCGCAGAATCCGGTGATGACGTCGGTGCTGATGGCGCAACCGGGCATGATGCGACGGATGGCCGCAATGCGGTCGAGGTACCACTCGCGGGTGTACCCCCGGTTCATGCGCTTGAGCACATCGCTGTGTCCGCTTTGCACCGGCAGGTGGATGTATTTGCAGATGTTCTCGTGACGAGACATGGCGTGGAGCACGTCGTCCGTCATGTCTTTGGGATGCGAGGTGCTGAAACGCACCCGAAGGTCTGGGTTGACCGCCGCCACCATTTCCAGGAGCTCGGCAAAGCGAACCACGGGCTGGGACTCGTCCTTGACGACGCCCTTGTTGTCGATGTTCCATTTGTAGGAATCGACGTTTTGGCCCAACAAGGTGACCTCGCGGTAGCCCGCATCGAAGAGCTCTTGGGCTTCCCGAACGATGCTTTGAGGGTCACGGCTGCGCTCTCGACCGCGGGTGAAAGGCACCACACAGAACGAGCACATGTTGTCGCAACCCCGCATGATGCTGATGAACGCCGTCACACCGCCTTTGTCCAATCGGACCGGGCTGATCTCTGCGTAGGTCTCCTCGCGGGAGAGCAAGACGTTGACGGCTTTTTGGCCTCCTTCCACTTGATCCACCAAATTGGGGAGGTCGCGGTAGGCATCCGGGCCCACCACCAAATCCACGAGCTTCTCCTCCTCGAGCAACTTGTCCCGCAAGCGCTCGGCCATGCATCCCAAGACGCCCACCACCAAACTGGGGTTCTTCGCCTTGTTGCCTTTGAAGTGGACCAGTCGGTTGCGGACGCGCTGTTCGGCGTTGTCTCGGATGGCGCAGGTGTTGAGCAACACCAGGTCGGCATCATCTGCATCACGGGTGGTTTGGTACCCTGCATCGGACAGGATGCTCGCCACGATTTCGCTGTCGCTGAAATTCATTTGACAGCCGTAGCTCTCCAGGTACAATTTCCGCGCCCCTGAACCGGGTCCTGCAACCACAGTCGCCTCGCCTTGACGGCCTTCTTCCAAAACGTGATCTCCTTCTCGCATGGTGCAAATGTACGCCACTGACAAATTGTCACCCCTTTAGGGGTACCCGCGAATGCAACGTTTTTATGCCTTCTTGGCGAACCTATTTCAACTCAGGTTGTCTTTAATTTGCCCGCCCAAACACGCAAATCCATGGCCAAAAATCTCGTCATCGTAGAGTCGCCTGCCAAGGCCAAGACCATTGAAGGCTACCTCGGAAAAGACTTCGTCGTGAAGTCATCCATGGGTCACATCCGTGACCTGGCCAAGGGAAATGACAGCGTCGACATCGACAACGACTTCTCGCCCAAATACGTGGTCAGCCCCTCCTCCAAGAAGGTGGTGACGGAACTCAAGTCGCTGGCGAAGAAAGCCGAGACCGTGTGGCTCGCGACGGATGAGGACCGCGAAGGAGAAGCCATCAGCTGGCACCTCATAGAGGCGTTGGGCTTGAAGGAAGAACAAACCAAGCGCATCGTCTTTTCAGAGATCACCAAGCCCGCCATCCTCAAGGCCATCGAGTCGCCGAGAACCGTGGATGCCGATTTGGTGAATGCACAGCAGGCGCGACGCATCCTCGACCGATTGGTGGGGTTTGAATTGAGCCCGGTGTTGTGGCGCAAAATCCGCCCCTCACTGAGTGCCGGCCGCGTCCAAAGCGTGGGCGTCCGCATCATTGTCGACCGCGAACGCGAAATCGACGGCCACACGGCCAAATCCACGTTCCGCGTGGTGGGGCACTTCGACACGGGCAAGGCCGTGGTGAAGGCGACATGCGGCAAGACCTTCAACTCGGAATCCGACGCACAAGCCTTCCTCGACGCCTGCGCCTCGGCCGAACACGCCGTGTCGTCCATCGAAACCAAGCCGTCGACCAAGAAGCCGGCCGCGCCATTCACCACATCCACCTTGCAACAGGAGGCGTCGCGCAAGCTCAGCTTCAGCGTGTCACGCACCATGGGGGTGGCTCAACGCCTGTACGAGGCAGGTCGCATCACGTACATGCGGACAGACTCGACAAACCTCAGCGACGTCGCGTTGGAGGCCGCGCAAAAAGAAATCTCCAAGACCTTCGGCGCCGAGTACGCCTTCACCCGGACGTATGCCTCCAAGAGCAAGGGCGCCCAAGAGGCACACGAGGCCATCCGCCCCACCGATTTGTCTACGTCTAGCATCGACGCCTCACGTGAAGAGCAGCGTTTGTACGACCTGATCTACAAGCGGACCCTTGCTTCCCAAATGGCCGACGCCAAACTCGACAAGACCGTGGCCAAAATCTCAGTCTCTGGCCGAGACGAAGAGTTTGTGGCCCGCGGCGAAGTCATCACTTTCGAGGGCTTTTTGAAGCTGTACCTCGAAGGCACTGACGACGAAGACGGACAGGACGAAACCACCAAGGACATGCTGCCCGCGATGACCGAAGGGCAGTCCATGACCCGTCAAACCATCGTCGCCACCCAGCGTTTCAGCAAGCACCCGCCGCGCTACACCGAGGCGAGCCTTGTGAAGCGATTGGAGGAATTGGGCATCGGCCGTCCCTCCACCTACGCCTCCACCATCGACGTCATGCAAAAGCGCGGCTACGTGGTGAAAGAGGACCGCGACGGCACCCCTCGAGACTACCGTGTCCTGACACTGGCGGGCTCAGCCGTGCAAGCGGAAACCGCCACCGAGAACGCCGGCCAAGAGCGCGGAAAGCTGTTCCCTACAGACATCGGATTGGTCGTCAACGACTTTTTGCTGGAGCATTTCCAGAACATCCTGGACTACAACTTCACGGCAGATGTCGAGGGGGAATTTGATGTGATTGCACGCGGACAACTCGATTGGCGCGCCATGCTCAAACGCTTCTACGCCCCATTCAAGGAAACCGTGGACACCACAATGGAGCATGCCGAACGTGCTTCAGGGGAACGCATCCTTGGCGTCCACCCCGAGTCGGGCGCCCAAATCTTGTGCCGCATCGGCCGGTATGGTCCCATGGCCCAAATCGGCGGCCCGGACGACGAGGAAAAGCAATACGCGTCCCTCCTTCCCGGCCAATCGATCGAAACGTTGACCCTGGAAGAGGCGCTGGACTTGTTCAAGCTGCCTCGCACGCTGGGCGAGATGGAGGGCAAGAAAGTGACCGCGGCCATCGGACGGTTTGGGCCTTACGTGCGCTACGACGGCAAGTTTGTATCCCTCAAAGCCGACGACGGCGACGATCCTTACACGGTGACGCTCGAGCGTGCTGTGGAACTGATCAAGGCGAAGATTGAAGCCGACGCCAAGGCCCTCATCAAAGTCTTCGAGGAGGATGACACCGTTCGCGTGCTGAATGGCCGCTTCGGTCCGTACATCAAGGCTGGCAAGCTCAACGCCAAGATCCCGAAGGAGGAAAAGCCTGAGGATTTGACCTGGGAGCGGGTGCAAGAGCTCATCGAAGAGGCCAAAAACCGCCCCAAGCGCGGTCGCCGCAAGAAGTCCTAACCTCCTGACACGCAAGCCCGTTGGGGTGTGCATTCACATTTGGTTGTGAATGCTTGATGTCGCGCGTCGTGAGAACAGGGTGCGAACCCTGCGACCTTGCGGTTCAAAGGCCCACATGGCCCCCAAAACCCTGGTTCATGCTCGACGGATTCCTCGACTTGTTCGAACCGGTCAACGCCCCCGACTTCTCCAACGCGGAAGGGGTGGCGCGGATCGCTGACCGCATTGAAGCCCATCGCTTCGATTCGCGCCCCATGCTGGAGGGTGCCCGCGTGGCGCTTTTTGGGGTCAACGACGGCCGGCGCTCTGGAGACAACGAGGGCTGTGGAGGTGCCCCAGACGCCATTCGCCACTGGCTTTACCAACTCGTCCCCCCTGCCGCATGGCAACCCACTGTGGACTTGGGAGACATCCGGGCCGGCGCCACAGAAGATGACACTTACGCCGCGGTCCAGTCCGTGGTGGCCGAACTCGTGCAGATGGGCATTGTGCCCATTGTGCTTGGCGGAGGCCACGATCTGACCATCCCCATGTACCGGGCACTCGACTCCGTCGGCCGCCCCATGAATTTGGTCACGGTCGATCCCCGGCTGGATTTTGGGGGTGACCCGAGCGTGGTCAGTGCACGCAACCACATGAATTCTGTGGTCATGCATGAGCCGAACTACCTGTTTGACTACGCCAACGTAGGACACCAGGGATATTTGACCGATCCTGACACCCTCGAATTGTTGGAGCGATTGCAATTCGAGGCCATTCGCCTGGGCACGTTGCTGCAAAACATCCAACACGTCGAACCCATTGTGCGCAATGCCGACCTCGTGACACTGGACGTGGCTGCCATTCGCGCTTCCGACCACCCGGCCTCCACCCACGCAAGCCCCAACGGCATGACGGCGGAACATTTCTGCCAACTGTCGAGGTACATCGGCATGAGCGACCGGTTGTTGGCCACAGGATTCTTCGAGCACAACCCCGATCTCGACGACCGCGGCCGAGGCGCACATTTGGTCGCACAAGGCGTTTGGCATGTGATGGATGGCATCTTCAACCAGAAAGGGGACCACCCCAAATGCACCACGGAGGACTACCTCAAATACGTGGTGGACCTGCCCGGGGAATCGCATGAGATTGCGTTCTACAAGAGCCCCAAAAGCGACCGCTGGTGGATGGACGTCCCCGTCCCAAATCAAGACAAATCGAACCTTTTGCCCAGTTTGCTCGTACCGTGCACTTATGAAGAGTACGTGGAAGCTTCCGAAGGGTCCCTTCCGGACCGATGGTGGCGGACCTACCAAAAATTGGCGTAAGCATGTTTGAATACAGCAACACCCCTTCAGCGCAATCGGCCCCCCAACGGCCCGGGCATTGGGAAAATCCCTATATTAGCCAACCTCTGTGCGCACGCTCAGAGGTGCAACCTGCTGAAAATCAAAGGAATAAGATGATTCGCAACATCTCCATCTGTTTTGCATTTGCGTGCCTCACTGTGGCACCGGCCTTGGGCCAGCAAGACCCCCAGATGACGCAATGGTTCAACGACCTAGCGGCATTCAACATTGGTGCCGCTGGTGAGGATGACCTCACCCACGTGAATGCGTGGTACCGCAATCAATGGATGGGTGTCAACGGGGCACCCGTGACCACCATGATCAACGCCCACTCCAATGTGGATTTCATCCCAGGCGCATTGGGCCTTCAACTCTACCAAGATGAGATTGGACAAGAGTCCAACACCATGGTGAAGTTGGGATACGCGTATCACCTTCCCACCCTTGCGAACGGTGCACACGTCGGCGTGGGCTTGAACGTGTCTTTGTTC
>JBMZAL010000044.1:0-9574 GCA_049611325.1 Flavobacteriales bacterium | reverse complement strand
TCGATGTCAATCGTGTCGCCTTCCACGCGCTTTTCGATGGGGCGCGCCTGGAACGTGAGGTAGCCGTCGTCCTGATACAAGGAACTCAAGTCCAGTCCCTTGGGGTCCATGAACACCCGGGTCTCTAAGCGCTCCATGCTGAACACTTCCCCCCGCTGGATGTCGAGCAAGCTGTCGAGCTGCGTGGTTCTGTACTTCGTGTTTCCTGTGAACGTGATGTCCCCGAAGTAGAACGGGTTGCCTTCCTCCACCCAAACGTCCAAGACCACCTCCCCTTCCGCGTTGCGGCTCAAGCTGTCGCGCAGCACGCGCGCATTGCGGTATCCCGCGCTGTGGTAATGATTGACCACATTGTCCAAGTCCGTTTGAAAGCTGTTCTCGAGGTACTTCGACGCCTTGTAAAACCGCCACCAACGGCGCTCCTTGGTGTCTTTCATCTTCCGTGCCAGCACCTCCGTGTCCATGGCCTCCACGCCGTGGAACGCGATGCGGTCGATTTTCACCTTCTCACCCTTGTCGATGAGGATGCGCAACTTGCTGCCGTTGGCAAACAAGGTGTCTGACTCCTGCTCCATGGCGATGTCCACGTCGAGGAATCCTTTCTCCACGTAGTGATCGCGGATGCGCTTCGTCGCCACAGCCTTGACGTTGTCGTCCAAAATCCGGCCCGTCAACAGGTCGATTTTGCCCTTGACCGTTTCTTGCTCCGAACGGTTGACACCTGCAATCGTATAGCGCGTCAACCGCGGCAGTTCCTGCACGCGGATGACCAAATACACATCCCGTCCACGAACCTCCGCGACTTCGATTTGGATGTCGGAAAACAAATCCTGCGCCCACAGACCCGTGATGGCCCGTTTGATGTCGTCGCCAGGAATCTCAATTTCCTGACCCACCTGAAGCGAACTGAACAGTTTGATGGCCTGCACATCGGTGTGCTCGGCACCCAACACCGTCAATCCTGCAATCTTGTAGGTCGACGTGAGGGACAAATCGATCAGGTCACCACCCTCACTTTGCGCCCACGTTGAGGGGCTGCCCAAGGCCATCATGCAGGCCAAGGAGGCCAACCACATCCACGCTCTCATCAACTTGGCTTTGCATTGGGAAGGGCACCAAAGCGGCGCTCTCGGTGTTGAAAATCTCGAATGGCATCGAAGAAGTGCTCCTTTCGGAAATCCGGCCACAGGACGGACGTGAAGTGAAACTCGGCGTAAGCCAACTGCCACAGCATGAAATTGCTGATGCGGTGCTCGCCCGACGTGCGAATCATCAGTTCAGGGTCGGGCAAGTCAGCCGTTTGCAAGTACTTGTCGATGGTGGAGGGCAGGATGTCTTCGGGCTTCAACCCCTCGACCATCATGGTACGAATGGCCTCCACCATCTCCCACTTGGCGCTGTAACTCAAGGCCAAGACCAAATCCAAGTGGACCTCTCCCTCTGGGCCTTCCTTCACGCGCTCCAACTCCGCTTGACACGCGGCAGGCAAGCTTGCGACGTCGCCGATGGCGCGCAAACGAACCCCTTTGCTGCCCAACTCCATGGCTTCTTGCACCAAGGTCTTCACGAGCAAGTCCATCAAAGCGTCCACCTCGTCCTTGGGCCGATTCCAATTCTCTGTGCTGAAGGCGTACAACGTCAAATACCGTACGCCACTCTCCAAGGCGGCTTCCACCGTCGCCCGGACCGATTCCACGCCGTGGGCATGTCCAAAGACCCGTTCCTCGCCGCGACGCTTGGCCCAGCGGCCGTTGCCGTCCATGATGACCGCCACGTGCTCAGGCACGCGATGGGGGTCGATGCCGGCCGCGCGCAGTGCCCGGTCTCGGGCCTCGTTGGGGTGGGTGCTTGGCGAGGTCATTGTTCCCAGCAAGTTGTGGCTTTTTTGCTGACGCGAAAACCCAAAGAGAACAAAAAGTAGCCGTACCGGTCGTTGCGACCAGGATCGCCTCGCTGAAGGCCTTCGAGGCCCTGACCCGCGGGCAAATCGTCGAGGCTTCGGTCGGCGAATTGCACAGCGATTTGGCCTCGCGCCTCGCGGAGTCGCGACGGATTCATGTACACCGTGCTTACGTCATCGAGGTAATCGGTCCACGTCTTGCGGGCGCCCCATTCAAATTGGAAGGTCATGCCCGAGCCCAGGTTGCCTTTCCACCCCAAGCCATACGGCACGGCCACGCCCCACGTGAGGTAGTTGGGCACGTCTTCGAACCAGCCTTGGCCCTCCGTCCCCATCGGCTGCAGGGGCTGCCAATTCCCGTAGACGTCCTGCCCTTCGGGATCGTGCGTGTACACGGCAAAGCCTGCGAACAGGAAAGGCACGAGCTGACGTTTGGGGTTGCCAACGGCATGGTCCCGGAAATTCAGCTCCGTGGCGAGGGAGTACTCGTTGATTTGGTTCCGGAAATGCAGGTTCCTGTTTTGCTGCCAACCATTGGGGTGGTCGGCATCCCACGCTTCGATTCGGCCTTGGAGGTACTGTCCCCGGAAAGACCAACGCGTGTTGAGGTTGTGGCGGTAGAAACCACCTCGGGTCACGTGGCTGACCGACCGAAACATGTTGCCCGGGTTCAAATCGCCCACGTACCACGCCGTGCCCAACTGCACCCCCAACTCCTTGCTCGTCCCGCGCCGGTTGCGCTGCGCCTGTGCCTCAGGCACACTCGTCCATGCCAACAAGGCGATGAGGATGAAGAAGGGGCGAAGAGAGAGGTTCATCGTGGTGTTCAACGCACGAAATTACGCGGGATTGCCTTGATTTCAGCGTTCCCGAGGGTCGAGTCCCCAGTGCATTTTTTGACGAACGGTGGAAAAAAAGTCTTGGTGCTCCAAGTTGATGAGCGTCACGCTGAACCCTGCGGGCTTGATGCGCACCTCCTGGCCTGGTTCGAGCGGGAAAGACCGGCTGTCCATGCTCAGCAAGAACTGTGCGTCTCGGCCCCCTGCCACAAGGGTGATTTCTCCTTCGAGCGGCACGACCAAGGGACGGTCGTTGAGGTTGTGTGGCGCCACCGGTGTGACGACGACCACATTGGACCCGGGATACACAATCGGGCCGCCTGCGCTCAACGAATAGGCCGTTGACCCCGTGGGGGTGCTCACGAGGAGCCCATCTGCCCAATACGTGTTGACAAACTTGTCGTCCCGATGGACGTCCACCACCACCATGCTGGCCGTGTCGCGCTTGTGAATCACGACTTCATTCAGGGCGTAGGGGAATTCCCCGAGGTTTTGGCCCTCGACTTCCACGTGCAACAAATCGCGCTTCTCCTCCCAGGTTTTGCCTCCGACGTAGGCGTCCATCGCGAGGTCAAAAGCGTCCATGCTGACGTTGCTCAAAAAGCCAAGGCGCCCCGTGTTGACACCCAAAATGGGGATGGCGCCGTGACGCACAAGCGTGGCCGCCTCGAGCACGGTTCCGTCTCCGCCAAAGGCGAGCAGCACATCCACGCCCTGCGGCACTTCACCCTCGTAGGGCACAAGGCCGGCGGGAAGGTTCATGTGGTCGCTCAGCTCTGCCATGTAGGCCTGGGAGATCCAGGCTTGGGGATCCAGGACCAAAATCCGGTCCAGCGCCGCGCGCAAGGCTTCTGCATCGTCGGGCGAAACCGCTTTTCCAAAGAGGGCAATGCGCATGGGGTTCAGATTTAAGGTTCGAGGTAACGCATGAACGCGTCAAAACGCGCGCGCATTTCGTCTTCCAATTCAGGGGCGTTGTAGAAACTCTGCACCTGGTATTCGTGGCGACGCAAGGTGGCCATGAGAGATTCGATTTCCTCAGTGTTGACCTTGAAGGTCACTTCCAAAAATTCGCTGTCCTCCACGGGGGCAACGTTGAAGCTTGTGATTTGAGCCCCGTCGGCCTCCACAATGCGCACCAGTTCGGCAGGACTCAAATCCTTGGGCAACATCTCGAGAACGAGCGTGCTTCCGGGGAAGCCCCAGCCCGCGCGTTTGGCCATGAAGCGCAACACCGCGGCACGGTCCACCGCCCCGCGATACAAGCCCTCGTGGACGACAGGCAGCACATCTACATCTGACCACCCCATGCGGGCAACCACGTCGTAGACATGCAAATCGTGGGGAATCGCGTCCTGGGTCATCGGCGCCTCGGCAATGAGTGCCGATTCGTCGAGCTCGAGCAGCGTCGCCTCTGACACGGTGCCCTTGTACACGTCCTCTTCCACCACGGGAAGGTGCATGAGCTTGAACTCATCCATCACGGTGAGGGCGCGAGCGACCTGGTCGGTCAACGCAAGGACCGGAAGGTCCAAGGACAGCATTCTCTGGGCGCGCATGGTGTAATTTCGCTCTTTCACCCAAAGGTAGGTATGACAAGGCTCAGCGTCAACGTAAACAAAATTGCCACCCTGCGCAACGCCCGGGGCGGCACGGAACCGAATGTCGTCGAAGCGGCCAAACGCATTCAGGCGTTCGGCGGAGAGGGCATCACCGTCCATCCGCGTCCCGACGCCCGCCACATCACCTATGCCGATGTGCGCGCCCTGCGGGCCGTGGTTCACACTGAATTCAACATTGAGGGATATCCCAGCCAGGACTTTGTGGATCTCGTCTGCGAGGTGGGGCCCGAGCAAGTGACCTTGGTGCCCGACCCGCCGCACGTCCTGACCAGCAATGCCGGCTGGACGGTGACGGACCACCGCGACATGCTCAAGGACGTCTTGTCGACGTTCCGCGAACACCGCATCCGCACGTCACTGTTCATCGAAACCGACCAAGCCCAAATCGAGGCTGCCGCCGCCGTGGGGGCGGACCGCATCGAGCTGTACACTGAGTCTTTTGCCGTCCAACATGCCCGCGTCGGGCGCGAAGCCGCACAACCCTATGTCCAGGCGGCGAGATGGGCGCATGATGCCGGTTTGGGCGTCAACGCAGGGCATGACCTCAACCTTGCCAACCTGCGCGACTTTGCAGAAAGCGTTCCCCACCTCGATGAGGTGAGCATTGGGCATGCCTTGATTTCGGATGCCCTGTACCTCGGCCTGTCCAACGCTGTGGCGCAGTACCGCGCATGCCTGCACACCCCGTGATGGCCCTTCACGCCCGACACCTTCCTTCCGCCCTCGGGGACCAAGCACCCCATTTGCTCATCCTTCACGGATTGTTGGGCAGCTCAGACAATTGGCAGACGCTGGGCAAGCGGTACGCCGCTTCGCACCACGTGTGGATGTTGGATGCCCGAAACCACGGCCGCTCCCCCCACGAGCCTGTTCACACTTACGAGGCCATGGCCCAAGACGTCGTGGACTTCATGGACGCACAAGGCATCGCGAAGGCGTCCTTGCTCGGCCACAGCATGGGTGGGAAAACCGTCCTGCTCCTGTCTCAACTGCACCCCGGACGCGTGGACAAGCTCGTGGTTGCCGACATCGCAGCCCGGGCCTACACCCCGCACCACGGCCCCATCTTTGACGCCCTGTTGGCCACTGACCCCGCGTCGGCACCTTCACGCGACGCCATTCAGTCCCAGATCACCGCGGCACTCGACGGCGACCCTGTGCTCGTGCCTTTTTTGATGAAGGGACTTCACCGGCTGAAAGAAGGTGGCTTTGCGTGGCGGTTCAACGTCCCGGTGTTGCACGCCACCCTCCAAGACGTCGTAGGTCACATCGAACTGGGCCTCAACACCCTTCCGGCACTTTTCATCCGCGGCAGCGAAAGCGACTACGTCAGCGACGACGACCTGGACTCGCTCGAGGGGCTCTTCTTGCACATGGACCACCACACCATACAAGGGGCGGGGCACTGGCTTCACGCCCAGGCTCCTGACGAATTTTTCGACGTCACTGCCGACTTCTTGGCGTAGCCCCATCCTCAGGAGGAAGCCCTTTGCCCACATCCATGAATCCACCTCGGGCCTTGGTGCCTTTGCGACGTTTCTTTTGTTCTTCCTCCGGAAGCTGCACGAATTCATGACAGGCTTCGCTGCACGTCCCGGCAGACTTCTCCTTGCACGCGTCGCACTGAATCATCAGAATGTTGCACATGGGATTGGCGCAGTTGACGTGGGTGTCGCATGAGGTTCCGCAAGTGTGACAATGCGCAATCACGTCGTCCGAGATGCGCTCTGCCATGCGCTCGTCAAACACGAAGTTCTTTCCGATGAATTTGTTCCGGAGCCCCTCGGCCTTCGCTTGACGGGTGTACTCAATGATGCCTCCTTCGAGCTGGTGGACGTTTTGGAATCCCTTGTGCTTGAGGTAGGCGCTGGCCTTTTCACAGCGGATGCCGCCCGTGCAGTACATGACGATGTTGGCGTCCTTTTGGTCTTGCAACATGTCCTCGACGTAGTCAATCTCCTCGCGGAAGGTGTTGACGTCCGGGCACACCGCGCCTTCAAAATGGCCCACCTCACTCTCGTAGGCATTGCGCATGTCGATGAGAACCGTGTCCTCTTGATCCGTCAAAGCATTGAACTCGGAAGCCTTGAGATGCTTGCCGCAATCGGTGACGTCAAACGTGCCGTCGACCAAGCCATCCGCCACAATCTTTTCTCGCACGCGGACGATCAGCTTGAAAAAGCTCTTGCCCTGTTCCACCGCCACATTCAACCGGAGGTTGGGCAACCAACCCAACCCCTCAATATGCGCCTTGAACTCCTCGAAGCGCTCCGTGGGCATGGAGATTTGGGCGTTGATTCCCTCCTTCGCCACGTAGGTGCGCCCCAGAACCTCCAGCTCGGACCACGCCTCGTAAAGCTCTGCACGGATTTGCTCGGGTTGGTCCAAATGCACGTAGCGGTAAAAGCTCAGCGTCGTCCGCGGCCGGCTGTCGGCCTTCATGCGCTCCATGAGCACGCGGCGGTCTTCAATGTTGTGGAGGCGCTTCATTCCACCCCAAAAATACGTCATGCACTCCCGGTGGCATTTTGGGGTTTGTTGGATTTCGTTGTGACATGCTTCGTCTGCCTCGCTGCATCTTGCCTTCGCCAGAACACCTCCAGACCCATGCTTGAATTTTGCAAAACCGTGTTGAAGCGGGTGAGTTTTGACCGTCAGCTGTTCGCCCGCGAATTGACCAAGAGCTTCTCTTGGCTGCCCCACGACGAGGCCATCGCCTTGAAATCATGGGCGCTGACAACGTATTCCAACAAGCACACGCAAGTCATCCTGACCGCCTTCGCAACGGCTCAGGCGCTGAAAGGCTGAGTCACGCGTCGCCGAGGAACGCAATGTTCCGCTGAAGGCCTGTCCAGCCCGTCCGTTTGACGGCACTGTCCTTGAACACTTCGCGGAAGACGTCTTCCGTCAGATCCAGCCAATCCGATTTGGTCATGTCCAACAAGCGTGGATGAGGTGAAAACCTTGGTTCCGTGGTGGGCGACGCGTGACGGTTCCACGGGCAAACTTCCTGGCAGATGTCACAGCCGAACATCCAGTTCTCCATCTGGCCCTGGACCGGTTCTGGAATCGCCCCACGAAGCTCAATCGTGAAATAGCTGATGCACTTGCTCCCGTCCACCACATAGGGCTGGATGATCGCGTTGGTGGGGCACGCGTCAATGCAGCGCGTGCACGAGCCACAATGGTCCGTGACCGGCGCGTCGGGCTCGAGCTCCAGGTCGAGCATCATCTCGGCAAGGAAGAAGTAGCTGCCAGCGTGCTTGTTCAGCAGCAAACTGTGCTTTCCAATCCACCCCAAACCCGAACGCTCCGCCCAAGCCCGCTCCAAAATGGGTGCGCTGTCCACGTACACGCGACCGCCAACATCGCCCCACTCGGCACGCATCCATTTCAACAATTCTTTGAGCTTCCACTTCAGGACAAAATGATAATCCTCTCCATAGGCGTATTGGGCAATCTTTGGGGCCTCCGGATCGGACTGCCCTTGGGGGTTGTGGTAGTTGAACAACAGGCTGACCACCGATTTGGTCCCTGGCAGCAGTTTCCGTGGGTCAAGACGCTTGTCAAAGTGGCCTTCCATGTAGGTCATGTCGCCGTGCATCCCCTCCTTCAACCAGGTCTCCAAACGCGGCGCCTCTTCCGTCAATTCCCGGGCCACTGAAATGCCCACCGACGTGAAACCCAATTCCTGGGCGCGGCGCTTGATCCACGCCGCACGCTCTGCCGCCACGTGCTTGGATTTGGACATGGCTCAGGCGTCGAACAAGTCTCCGGATCCCGCGGAAGGGGTTCGTCCCAAATGGGTGTATGCCGCAGATGTCGCCTGCCGTCCACGTGGGGTCCGCACAAGCAGCCCTTCCTGGATCAAATAAGGCTCGTACACCTCCTCCAACGTTCCCGCATTTTCCCCAATCGCCGTGGCCAACGTACTCGCACCCACGGGGCCGCCCTTGAACTTGTCGATGATGGCCGACAAGATGCGGTTGTCCATCTCGTCAAGGCCTTTCTTGTCCACTTGAAGCGCATCGAGGGCGTACGCCGTCACCTCGGGGTCAATCCGCCCCGAACCCTTGACTTGGGCAAAGTCACGCACGCGACGAAGCAAAGCGTTGCTGATGCGGGGCGTGCCGCGGCTCCGCGATGCAATTTCGTAGGACGCTGCACCCTCGATTTCCATGTCCAAGATGCCCGCCGAACGCTCCACGATGTCTGTCAACGTCTTCGCATCGTAATACTGCAATCGTAGATTGATGCCAAAACGCGCGCGCAACGGCGCCGTCAACAACCCCGACCTCGTTGTGGCCCCCACGAGGGTGAAGGGGTGCAAATCGATTTGTACGGTGCGCGCATTGGGCCCGGTGTCAATCACCAAGTCAATGCGGTAATCTTCCATCGCGCTGTACAGGTACTCCTCCACAATGGGAGACAAGCGGTGAATCTCATCGATAAACAGCACGTCGTTGGGTTCCAAACTCGTCAGCAACCCCGCCAGATCCCCGGGCTTGTCCAAGACCGGACCCGACGTGGTCCGAATGGCCACGCCCATCTCATTCGCCACAATGTTGGCCAAGGTGGTCTTGCCCAACCCCGGAGGGCCGTGCAACAACACGTGATCCAAGGCCTCCCCGCGCTGCTTCGCCGCCATCACAAACACCTTAAGGTTGTCCATGGCCGCGCGCTGTCCTGTGAAGTCCTCAAACCGTGCAGGCCTCAAGACGCGATCCAAGTCGCCATCCGACGCCTGTTCGGCCTCTCCACGCACGTCAAAATCGTCGTCCTGTTGCATCACGACCAAGGTAGCACCTTCGGGCATGAAAAAGCCCCCGCAGTGGCGGAGGCTTTTCAATGAAGGTCGTTCAAGGTCGACCCCCTCTTAGTGCGCAGTCTCTCCTGCTTTCACAGGGACCGTCTGAGGCACGAAGTCCTCGTCAAAGTCGGGATTGCTGTAGTCGTACGCCCAACGGTGCACCTCTGGGAGGGCACCAGGCCAGTTGCCATGCACGTGCTCGACGGGCGTCGTCCACTCCAAGGTGTTGGACTTCCAAGGGTTCTCCACGGCCACTTGTCCGCGGAACATGCTGTAGAAGAAGTTCCACAAGAAGGGGAGCTGACCCACGGCACCAATGATGGCGAACGTCGAGATGATGGGCTGTAGGTCCATCACAAAGTCGAGGTACTCAAAGTTGCTGTAGTCGTAGTAACGACGTGGC
>JBMZAL010000043.1:6916-9591 GCA_049611325.1 Flavobacteriales bacterium | reverse complement strand
CGGTGGTCTCTTCGTTCAAAGCACGCGCCTCTTTCATGGTCGCGCTGTCCTCGTGTGAATGACAGCCTGGGAGCGCCACAAGCAGGAGTGCCGCCAAGGTCAATGCGCTGAGGATGGAGTTCTGAATTTGCTTCATGAGGGAAATTTACGACGACGGCTCGGAGGAATCTGTGCCAGTTTTCTGGGGAACGGGATCGTGGCCTTGCGTGCCCCACGGGTGACATCTGGACACCCGGCGTATGGTCAACAACAGACCCTTCCACGCACCCCACGTTTCGAGTGCTTCAGTGGCGTATCGACTGCACGTAGGATCATGACGGCAATTGGAACCCAACCACGGGCTGAGCACCACTTGGTACACCCGCACGAGTCCAATCAGCACGTGTTTCACCACGGCAACCGCTCCAAGGCCATCACCAAAGACAAAAACACCGCGCCGCCACAGACAAACAACTGTTGGTCACGCTCGGAAACCTTGGCTGCGCGCAACAGGCTGGCCAAGGCCAACATCACCGCCACAATGACGAGCTGTCCGATTTCCACGCCGAGGTTGAAGCGGAACAAGCCGCCGATGAACCCCGCCGTCTCGTCTCGGGAAATCCGAAAGAACGAGCTGAATCCCAGGCCGTGAATGAGCCCAAAACACGCCGCCATGATGTACGTGCGACGGCGGGTTTGGGCGGAGCCCTCGCCACTCTTCAAGCTCCACATCGCCGTGATCAAAATCGTCACTGGAATCAGAAACTCCACCCACTTCCCCGGGACGCGGAACAAGTCCAGCGACGCCACGGCCAGCGTCAGGCTGTGCCCCACGGTGAATGCCGTGGCGAGAAGCGCCGCCTTGCCCGCATGACGAAGGTCATACCGCGCGACGAGTGCCAGGAGATAGAGCATGTGGTCGTACCCCTGCCAATCCGTGATGTGCGTGATGCCGAGGGCGATGTCGTTCATGTCGTCGGACGTTCGTAGCGCTTGATGACGTATGCGTGGTCGTGCTTCTCATCCGCCTCGTGCGTGCGCAACTCCTCCGCCGACCATCCCGCCCACGCGTCGTCGGGGTAAAACGCGTCCCCTTCCGGCGAGGCGTCCACGTGGGTGATGTATTGCGTGTCCACCATGTTGCCGACCAGGGCGTGCCGGTAGATTTGGCCTCCTCCGATGATGAAGCACTCGGTCTCCCCCATCGCATGGGCCTTGTCCAACGCATCCCGCAAGTCGTGCACCACAATGGCGCCTTCCGCACGGTAGTCGCGGTTGCGTGTGATGACAATGTTGGTCCGGCCCTTGAGGGGGCGGTACTTCTCGGGAATGCTCTCGTAGTTCTTGCGGCCCGTGATCACCACGTGGCCTGCGGTCGTCTCCATGAAAAACCGCATGTCCGTGGGCAGGGACCAAACCAAGTCGTTGTCCTTGCCGATGACGCCGTTGGCAGCCACGGCTGCAATGGTGCTGATGCGCATGAGAATTAGACGCTTACTGCCGCCTTGATGTGCGGGTGTGGATCGTAGTTGACGAGTTCAAAGTCGTCGTACGTGAAGTCAAACAGGTCCGTCACGTCCGAGTTCAAGATCATTTGCGGCAACGGACGGGGCTCGCGCGTCAGTTGTTCGCGTGCTTGGTCCACGTGGTTCAAATAGAGGTGAACGTCCCCAAACGTGTGTACGAATTCGCCGGGCTCCAACCCCACGACCTGGGCGACCATCATGGTCAGCAAGGCGTACGACGCGATGTTGAAGGGGACACCGAGAAACGTGTCCGCGCTTCGCTGGTAAAGCTGGCAGTTCAGTTTGCCCTCCGCCACGTGAAACTGAAAAAGGCAGTGGCACGGAGGCAAGGCCATTTCGTCGATGAAACTCGGGTTCCAAGCACTGATGACGTGCCGGCGGCTGTAGGGATTGGTCTTCAGCTGCTCGATGAGCTTGACGATTTGGTCGGTCGACGAGCCGTCGGGGTTGGGCCAAGAGCGCCACTGGTACCCGTAGACGGGCCCGAGGTTTCCGTTCTCGTCGGCCCATTCGTCCCAAATCCGCACCCCATTCTCCTTGAGGTACGCAATGTTGGTGTCGCCCTTCAGGAACCACAGCAATTCATGGATGATGCTGCGGAGGTGCAATTTTTTGGTGGTCAACACCGGGAATCCCTCACTCAAATCGAACCGCATCTGGTACCCAAAACACCCCAAAGTGCCTGTGCCCGTGCGGTCTTCGCGCTTCACCCCGTTTTCCAGCAGGTGATTCAAAAGATCCAAATACGCTTGCATGATTCGAAAATACGGGCGACGCCACGTGGAAAACTCGCTTGGTGAATACGTGGTGAACAACTGACTTTCCTGGACTTCAATTCGAACTGGCCTCCTCCTGTCGCAAGACACCGGAATGACCGAGGAAGAACTCGGACAAATCCTCGGATTTCTGATTCTTGGGGCCGTGGGGTTGGGCCTGTTCGCCGCCGGTCGAAAGTGATGTCAGGAGATGCTGTAAATTCAACTCAGACATGAATGCCGATCACGTGAAAATCACCTTTCCTCCGGAAGACGACAACTTCTACGCAGACCTGCGTGCCGAGGTGGACGCCTATTTCAAGGAGCGGGGCGAAACCCACCACGGCAACCGTCTGATGCACCTCAAGGTCGGGGTCCTCGTGGTCGGCTACCTCGCGGCCTTTGGGCTCATTCT
>JBMZAL010000043.1:0-6816 GCA_049611325.1 Flavobacteriales bacterium | reverse complement strand
ACAGCATCCCACCCCAACATGCTTTGGGGATGCTACGCTTTTCTCGGGTTTTGGGGGGTCTTCCTGGGACTCAACGTCGGCCACGATGCCGTGCACTACGCCCTCTTCAAGAACCGCGCATGGAACCGCTGGGCCATGCACGTCTTCGATTTTCTGGGGCTGAGCTCGTACAACTGGAAAAAAAGGCACGTGGGGGGACACCACATCTTCCCCAACATCATGAGCTACGACCCCGACATCCAACAGTCCAAGGTCGTCAAGATTTACCCCCAAGACGAGCATCGGGCCATGTACCGGTTCCAATGGCTGTACATGCCACTGATTTACGCCATTTTCACCCTCCGATGGGTGTTTTACCGCGACTTCAAAGACGTGATGTCCGAGCGCATTGGGGGCGTGAACAACCGCCCCTATCCCAAGCGCGAGGTGGTCAAAATGGTCCTCTTCAAGCTGTCCTACGTCGCCCTCATGGTGGTGCTTCCGTGGCAAGTCACTGGCATGTCGTTTGGCACAGTGGCGCTGGGCTTTGTCATCCTGCAATTCTGTGCCAGCCTGACCATGACCGTGGTGCTTTTGAGCTCCCACATTGACGAGCATTCTCACTTCCCTGAGCCCGATGAAACGGGCTTGATGCCACACTCTTGGTCCAAACACCACATGCTCACCACCAGCGATTACGCCACAGAGAGTTTTTGGGTCACGCATTTGTTTGGCGGCATCAACCACCACGTCATCCACCACCTCTTCCAGCACGTCTGTCACATTCACTACCCCGCATTGACGCGGATCCTGAAGGAGGTGGCTGCCAAGCACAAGGTCCCCTACCGATCGACCCAATATTTCTTCCCGGCGATGTACTCGCACTTCCGGTTGCTCTACAAGAACGGCGTGCCACCCCCGACCGTCGCATGAGTTCCAAGCGCATCTTGGTGACGGGCGCGACGGGGTTCTTGGGCTCTCGCCTTGTGGAACGGCTGGCGGAGGACAAGATGGTGACAGTGACGGCCACAGGCCGATCCCTCAAACCGCACAACCGCATCGAGGCATCCAACGTTCGCTACGTGTTGGGCGACCTCACCGAAGGTGCCTTCGTGGAGGGGCTTGTACAAGGCCAAGATGCAATTGTGCACGCCGCAGCCTTGAGTTCTCCTTGGGGCAGCAAACGTGCGTTTTGGGCGTCCAACGTGCGGCCCACCGAGCTGTTGGTGCGCGCTGCAGAAACCCATGGCGTGGGCAGATTGGTGCTCATCAGCACACCGAGCATGTACTTCCAAATGACATCCCAGTGGGACCTCAAAGAAGAAGACCCGCTCCCCAAGCCCATCAACCAATACGCCGCCTCCAAGCGCGAAGCCGAGCGCGTGGTGGAAGCCTCTGACATTCCCCATGTCATTCTTCGGCCAAGGGCGCTCCTCGGACGGGGAGACACCGTCATTTTGCCACGCATCATTCGCGCCCATCAAGAAGGACGACTTCGGCAGATGGGTTCAGGGCAAAACCGCGTCGACATGACCCCCGTGAGCAACGTGGTGGACGCCATTTTGCTCGGCCTAAAGGCCCCGGAACACGCGCTGAACCAGACGTACAACATCTCCAACGGCGACCCCATCGCGCTTTGGCCCTTTCTCAACGAGACCCTCCAAAAATTGGACTTGACGCCCGTTTCCAAGTCTGTCCCCCTGCCCGTTGTACTGACCGTTGCGCGGCTGATGGAATGGCATGCACGTTGGCTGAATCGGCACCGTGAGCCAACCCTCACCGTCTATGGCGTGGGGACCCTGTCCATGGATTTCAGCATGGACATTTCCAAGGCGCGCCGGCTCCTCGGGTACATCCCCAACCAAACCGTGGAAGAGGCCATGGATGAATTCGTCGCATGGCACAAGCAACAACCATGACCCAAGTCCAACTCACGATCCGCAGCTCTGGCCATTGCTTTGCAGAGGGGCATCACGTCATGAAAGGCGCCCCCAAAACCCCCGTTCGATTTGAAGCGATTTGGGCGGAAATCGACCACCCCACGCAAGGCAAAATCCTTTACGACACAGGGTACACTTGGCGGTTTCTCGACGCGACCAAACGCTTTCCGCAACGCATCTACGCCGAGTTGACCAAGGTGTCCATTTTGCCTGAGGAGGAAGCGCACAGGCAAGTGGATCCTGCGCAAGTGAAACACATCATCTGCTCCCACATCCATGCCGATCACGTAGGTGGGTTGCGGGATTTCCCTGACGCGACGTGTTGGGCTTCCGAGGATTGCCTCGCCCAATTCGACCGCCTGCCCAACTGGCGGAGTTGGGCACGAGGCGTCTTGAAATCGTTGTTCCCCGACGACTGGCGAGAGACTTGCCAAACCTTTGAATCCACCGACAAGGTGTCCCATGACATCTTGGGGCAGGGACACGACTTGTTTGCCGATGGCAGCGTGGTGTTGTTCCCCCTTCCCGGCCACGCGGCCGGCCAGCATGGCGCCCTGGTCCAAACCACCGAAGGCCCCGTCTTTTTGGTGGCCGACGCGTTTTGGGACATTCGCGCGGTGACGGAAGGGCTCGTCCCCAACCCCATTGTGCGCGTCTTCTTCGAGGACATGACGGCCTACGCCCAAACCCTCGCCATGCTCAAGGAATTTCACGAGACACACCCGGACATCCCCTTGGTCGCCACCCATTGTCCGCAAGCCGCGAAACGCATCACCCCCCACGACGCATGAAACTCCCCTTCAAACTTGAGGTCCTCACCGCCTGGTGGAAGTTGGGGCGCTCCAGACGTTCTTTTGAGCGGGACCCTGAAGGGCATCAAGCCCGCATGTGGCGTGCCTTTCAAGCCGAGGTCCTGACCCGTTCACCCCTGTATCGGGACCAGGTGCCCGCCGCCCTTGACACGTTCCCCGTGCAGCAAAAGGCGGAATTCATGCGGGACTTCAACCAAATCAACACGTGCGAACTGGACCTGAAAGACGCCATGCAAGTGGCGGTGGATTCTGAGACAAGCCGAGATTTTGAGCCCACCATCGAGGGCATCACCGTGGGACTGTCTTCAGGCACTTCGGGGAACCGCGGGTTGTTTTTGGCCTCTTCCAGCGAGCGCGCCGTCTGGGTGGCTGCGGTGCTGCAACGCATCTTGGGGTGGTCGTTCAAGAAGCGGAAGATTGCGTTCTTCCTTCGGGCAAACAGCAACCTCTACAGCTCCGTGCAGTCCAACTTCTTGGCGTTTGAGTACTTCGATTTGCTCAAGCCCATTCAGGAGCACCTTGAACGCATCCAACAGGTTCAACCAGACATTGTCGTGGGTCAGCCCAGTCTCCTGGTTCGTCTGGCTCACGCGCAAAACGACGGACGCATCGCCATTCGGCCCCAGCGCATGTTTTCGGTGGCCGAAGTCCTTTCCGACGAAGATGAAGCCTTGATTTCACAGGCCTTTGGCATCCGTGTGGATCAAGTGTACCAATGCACGGAAGGGCTGTTTGGCCAAACGTGCGCCCAGGGCACCCTGCACCTCAACGAAGACTGGCTCATCGTCGAAAAGGAATGGCTGGATGACACGCGGTTCATCCCCATCATCACCGACTTGAAACGGGAATCGCAACCGGTGATTCGCTATCGCATGAACGACATCCTTCACGTCGGAACGTGCACCTGCGGGTCCAAGATGCAGGCCATCTCACGCATCGAAGGAAGAATGGACGACGTCCTGGAACTTGGCGGCGCCACCATTTTTCCGGATTTCATTCGACGCGCCATTGTGGGCGCCCACCCCGAAATCATGGACTACCAAGTTGTGCAAACCTCCCCCCAAGCGCTCACCCTGTTCTTGCCCCAGGAGGAACACTGGACCGCTGCGGCCGAGGCGCTTCAAAAAGAAATCGAAAGACACGGTGCATTGGGGGTCACTTTGGACCGTGCAAGCCAAAAAATCCACGATCGCGGAAGCAAGCTGCGACGAATTATGACCAAAAAAAGTGGCTGAATTTGGGGAAATTGTCTCTTTCTTAAAATATTCTTTCGTATTCTCGTGCCACAACCGCGTTTTGATGGCAAAATCCACACTATCCATTTCGCGTCCGTGTCGCATTGTGAGCACGGGACAATACCTGCCCGCGCCGGTGTCCTCTGAATCCATCGAAGAGAAACACGGCTTGCCCAAGGGGTGGAGCATGAAGTACAGTGGTGTGAACGTGAGACACCAAGTCACGCACGAGACGCTGGCCGTCATGGGATCACAAGCGGCCCAACAAGCCCTGGACGCGGCTTCCCTCACCTTGGATGACATCGATGTCTTCATCACTGGGGGGAGCGGGTTTGACCAAATCATCCCTTGCCAAGCTGCACTGACGTTGTCGGCCATGGAAGGCGGAAGCCAAGCGCACTGCGACGCCTTCCACGTCAACACCACGTGTTTGAGTTTCGTCACGGCATTTGCCCTGGCCGCAGACAAGCTTCAGCTGCCCGACGTCAAACGGGTGTTGGTGGTCGCTGCAGAAGTCGCCAGCAAGGGCATTGGTCCCGAAAACTGGGAAACCTTGACCTTGTTTGGGGACGGAGCGGCAGCGGTCATTCTCGAGGAGACCGACTTGCCTCATTGCGGACTCGTGGCCCACATGCACAAGACCTACACCGAAGGAACGCAGGCGGCCCATATCCCCGGAGGCGGCATCGCCAAGTGGATTGAAGATCATGCCTTCGACCCCGCCCTGCACCATTTCCACATGGACGGTCGGGAATTGCTTCGACTGGCATTGAAATACCTGCCGGCGTACATGACCGAGTTCTTTGCGCGGGTAGGCACGTCCTGGTCTGAGGTGGATTGGACCCTTCCCCATCAGGCCTCCAAAACGGGCATGGGCATGATTCCCAAACTCGCCCAAGTGCATCCAGATCGCGTCATCAACATCCTTGAACACACCGGCAATTGCATTGCGGCGTCCATTCCCATGGCGCTGCACGAGTTGGTCTCCAAAGGCCGAATGCAACCGGGGGAAACCGCATTTTTGACCGGCACATCTGCTGGATTTGCCATTGGGTCTTTGCTGTACCAGCATGCTTGAACTCATCACCAAGCTGTTCTCCGTCAAGCCGGGAAGCATGCGTGCTTGGCGTTGGCGTCGCGTGCTTGTGGTGATGTGGGTGTTTCCTTTGTTTGGGCTGATCGCCATGTGGAACCAAATCGGCCTCGCCCTCGACTGGGTCCTTTATCCGGGGTTCCGAAAGCAGCCCATTCAAAAGCCCGTCTTCATCGTATCACTTCCCCGAACAGGGACCACCAACCTCCTTCACGGCATGACCGATCCTGGCATGCCCTTCACCGCCCTGGCGTTGTGGGAGTCTTTGATCGCACCTTCGGTCACCCACAAGAAGCTGCTTCGCTTTCTGTGGCGCAACGCGCCTTCTCCCATTCAAAGCCTGCTGCGCAAGACCGACGCCAAGCTGTTCAAGGGGTTGAACGTCATCCACAAAGCCAGCCTGTTCTGCAAAGAAGAAGATGAGTTGGCCCTGATGTGGAGCTTGTCCACGGCGTACATGGGGTTCTTCTATCCTGAAACCGAGGTGTTCCGCGACATGCACCGCTTTGACCGCGACGTGTCTCCGGCACGGAAACAACGCGTCATGACGCGTTACCGACGCCTGATCCAACGGCACCTTTACGCTTTGCCTGAGGGAGGACGTCGGCGCTTTCTGGCCAAAAACCCGTTGATGCCCTTCAAAGTCCAGGCGCTGGCCGCACATTTTCCAGATGCCACAGCCGTCCTCATTGACCGCGACCCCAAGAGGGTGCTCCCAAGCGCAGAACAGCTCATCCTTCACCTGTTGGACTTCGCCACCGACGTTCCCCTGTCGAACCAAGAGCGGCAGTCGTTCATCGACCTCATCGAGGACGACCAACATCATTTGCATGAACATCTTGCCCAAAAGCCCGTCATGCCGGGCATCGTGATTCGTTTCCCTGACCTCGTTCAGCGTCGGGAAGAGGTGCTGACAGAACTGTTGTCTGTGCTGGGATGCGAAGGGACCCCTGTCTTCTCAGAATTCGCCCAAGCCACGCACAAAACGCCGGCGCGTTATACGCCTTGGACGGAGGAGGAATTGAACCAAGTCCTCAGTCGACCTTGGCCCAGCTGGCCGAACGCCATGTGCTTGCTGCATGAAGAATGGCAAGCCCCAGGAACACGGCAATCACAGGATCCTGCCACGGCGCACGGGTGAACCAAAAACCAAGCGCAGTGAGGTGAATGAGGCTCCAGCCCCAGCAGCCCCATGCACGGCCCTCTGAAAGCCCGCCAATGGTCAAGGCAGAGAGTGCTCCGTAGCCCAGCAAGAGGTTGCGGTCGGCCAACGGCCATGCCACCTCCGCGTGGATGTACATCAACAAGATGGCAAAGGACAGCAATCCTGCGGTCCACATCCAGCCACCACGTAGGCGACGCGTGACGGGCTTGAGCTTGGGAAGTCGAATCCCAAGCAGCTTCAACCAAGGCAGGTTGTTGGCCCAGAAAATGTTGTCTGTGGCCACGTGGTCGTCCGTCCCAAATTCCACAGGAATGTCGTCCAATTCCTTTTGGAACGTGCCAAACAACTTGTCCCAAAACACCAACGTCCCCCCAAAATTTCGGTCCAAATACGGCTCGTTCTTGCCGTGGTGAACCCGGTGGTGGGAAGGCGTGATCATGATGTACTCAAGGAACCCAGACTTGTTGACCAGCGCATTGTGGTTGTAAAACTGCACGAAGTAGTGCATGGCCCCCACCGCCACAAACACTTCCGTCGGAATGCCGACAATGGCCAGAACAATGAAGAACGGAATGGACGTCATGGAGCTGTA
>JBMZAL010000042.1:0-9621 GCA_049611325.1 Flavobacteriales bacterium | reverse complement strand
AGGACTACGAGCGCTTGCGCGAGTTGTTCGGAGAGTTGCTCCGCGAGGTGCAGCGCATCAAGTCACAAGGCGACTACGATGCCGCCAAGGCCCTCGTGGAAGGCTACGGTGTGAAGGTGAACCAAGAGGAGCACAAGGAAATCCTCGACCGCGTGGCGGTCTTGGGTGTCGCTCCTTACGGCGGCTTCATCAACCCCGAGATGAATGCCACGCGCGATTCGGACGGCAACATCACTTCGGTGGAGGTGACCTACCCCGACAACTTCACGGGCCAAATGCTTCGCTACAGCGAGCAATTCAGCTTTTTGCCAGACGTGAACTGAGGAAAGGCTGACGCGAGTCATTCGCACCCATCATAAAGTCAAGGGCCCCGTCGTGCAACATCACGACGGGGCTCTTTGTTGTTCCTTTGCACTCCTGAAAATTCACCTCCATGATTCGAATGTCTTTCCTCGCATGTGCCTTGGTTGCAGCCACGTCCATGCACGCCCAAACCCCTTGTGTCGATGGTTTTGCCGGCGATTACCCATGTGAGGGTTTGGATTTGTTGTCCGTGCGTTCGCTTGAAGAATTGGGGGGAGGCGCCAACGGCAACGATTGCTGGGGGTGGGTCGACCCGGAGTCGGACCGAGAGTTTGTGCTCTACGGCCGGTCCAACGGCTTGTCTGTGGTGGAGGTCACGAACCCTGTCAACCCTGTTTTTGTGGCACGTGTCCCGACAGCAACGGTGCAAAGCTTGTGGCGGGATGTGAAGGTGCACGACAACCACGCCTTCATCGTGAGTGAGGCGGCAGGTCACGGCATGCAAGTTGTAGACTTGACAGAGGTCCTCGACGTGGAGTTGGCTCCCGCGACCTTGACACCAGTGGCAGTGTACTTGGGCTTTGGGAATGCCCACAACATTGTCATGAATGAAGCTTCAGGGCACGCCTACGGGGTTGGCGTCAGTTCGGTGGATGGCGTCAGCTTGCATGCAGTGGATGTTTCGGACCCGACCAGCCCCGTGGCTGCAGGGACGTACGAAGGGGCGTACACCCACGACGCCCAGGTCGTCATGTATGAGGGGCCAGACGCGGATCACGCTGGACAAGAGATCGCGTTTTGTTTCAACGGCAGCGCCGGTGTGGCCATTGTCGATGTGACCGACAAAACAGACATGCAACTCGTCTCATCCTTCAACTACACGCAATCGGCATACACCCATCAGGGTTGGCTGAATGAAGACCAAACCATGGTCTACTTCAACGATGAATTGGACGAGCAGGGATTTGGCAACGGCACGAGAACGTACATCGCAGACGTCAGCGACTTGGACAATCCTGTGGTGTTGGGCTTCTACGAGGCGGACAACACCTCGGTCGACCACAACCTTTACATCCGCGGGAACAAGATGTACGCGTCAAATTACATGAGCGGATTGCGGGTGTCCACGATTTTGCCCAACGGCGACCTCGAGCCCTACGCCTTCTTTGACGTCCGTCCTGACTCGGACACCACGTCGTTCTATGGCACGTGGAGCAACTATCCGTATTTCCCGAGTGGCAACATCGCCATCTCATGCCGAGGCGTGGGCTTGTTCATGGTGTCAGATCCGAGCTTTGTGCCGACCGCGGTGTCGGAGTCGCTTCCTGCCGTGGAGACCTTGGACGTGTATCCCAATCCTTCATGCGGCGTGGTGACGGTGTCTGGCATGAGGTCGGCGCAACGCATGCGGCTGTTGAATTTGGTTGGCAAAGAAGTCCGTTCTTGGCAGCGTGTCCCGGGCTTGCAAGGACTGAACGTGGATGTGTCCGACCTCGGCGAAGGCATTTACTTCATTCAGGCGGAGTCCGCGACAGGGGTGCTGCGCACCACGCGCTTGGTCGTCCAGAAGTAAGGTTTCAAGTCTGGGGGAGTTGAACACGCTCAGCTGCGGGCGTTCATCAGCTCGTGCATGATTTCCCGACAGTCGTTGGGGTGCAATGCACGGCGCAGTTCGCCTTCGTGGGCGAGACTGATGGTGCCGGTCTCTTCACTCACAATCCAAACCAACGCGTCGGTGACCTCGGACAACCCGAGCGCAGCCCGGTGACGCATGCCGAGTTCGACGGGAAGGTGGGTGCTTTGGCTCACGGGCAGCACACATCGCACACCGCGAATGCGGCCCACGGCGATGTAAAGGCCGCCGTCGTGCATGCTGCATTCTTTGTGAAAGATGGCCTCGATGAGCGGGGCATAAATGTCCGCGACAAGCTTGGTCGAACTCTGGATGTGGTGGGTGAGGTCGGATTGACGCTGCACGATGATCAAGGCGCCTTCTTTTCGCGAAGCGAGACGCTCCAGGGCCCGAACGACTTCCTCGACGGGAAAAGCGGAACGGGCTTCTTGCGTCTTTTGGGGCAGGAAGCGAATCAGCCACTCGGGCGGTTCCTTGAACGAGGCCCGATCCCCGATGGAAAACAGGAATTGCCTCAATTCTTGCTGGAACACAATGATGATGGCCAAAATCCCCACGGCAATGAATTGACCGAGGATTTCGCTCATGAAGTTCATGCCCACCAGGGTCACCACTTGCCAAATGATGTAGATGGCAAGCAGACCCAAGAAGACGGGGATGGCTGATGTGCCCTTGGTCAGGCGGTAAAGCCAATAGACAATCAGCGCGACCAGCACGAGGTCCAGCGCCTGCACACCCATCTTCACGAAAGGGGCGATGGCTTCCCACAACTCGAATGCCAGCAATCCAAAGGTCATGGGTGTGAAGTTCGGGATTCTCTCAATGCATTGTGAAGCTTGACCACTTCCACGGCTTCCGCCACGTCGTGGACGCGCAGGATGTGGGCGCCTCGGTCGACGGCCCAGGCGTGAAGGGTGGTGCTGCCGTTGAGCGCATCGGTGCTTGGGACATCGAGAACCTTTTGGATCATGGACTTGCGGCTGACGCCCACCAGCACGGGGCATTGCAGCGCATGGTACTCAGGGAGGGCGTCCAGCAGGGCGTAGTTGTGCGCGACCGTCTTGCCAAACCCAAAGCCCACATCGGAGATCACATCTGTGACGCCCGCGTCGTAGGCGCGGAAGAGCTTGGTTTGGAGGTTTTGGTACACGTCGCTGACCACGTCGTCGTAGGTTGGGTTGGCTTGCATCGTCGCGGGCGTGCCCTGCATGTGCATCATGACGTAAGGCGCTCGTGCGGCGGCCACCACCTTCCACATGTTGGGGTCGGCATCACCTCCAGACACGTCGTTGATGAGGTCGGCACCGGCGTCAAGGGCGCGTTCCGCGACCGACGCGTGAAAGGTGTCGATGCTGAGAAGGGCGTCCGGGTGGGCGCGACGAACTTCCGAAAGGACAGGGGAGAGACGTGTCCACTCTTCTTCAGCGCCCACTTGAACCGCGCCAGGGCGCGTGGACTGGGCGCCGAGGTCCAAGACATCGGCCCCTTCGCGAAGCATGCGCTCCGCCTGGGCGACCGCGCGCCCCGTGTCGTTCCACGCCCCGCCGTCGTGAAACGAATCGGGGGTGAGGTTGAGGATGCCCATCACCCAAGTTTGGTGAAAACTCCTCAAGGAACCGCGGACAGAAATCGAAGGGGACAAGACCTGCATTGTAACTTGCCGCAAGTTAGCATGGACACCCTCGCCCAATACGACGCTTGCCTCGCAACTTGTGAGGATTTGTTCAAGCGAAAGACCCTGGATTATGGCACGGCATGGCGCATTTTGCGTCCGTCGTCGCTCACAGACCAAATCTTCATCAAGGCCAACCGGATCCGCACCATCCAGCAGGTGGGAGAGTCGAAGGTGGACGAAGGGGTGGAGTCGGAATTCATTGGCATTGTGAACTACTGTTTCATGGCCATGGTGCAATGCCGCTTGCCCGAAGATGCGCCCATGGAACTCGCGGCGGAGGAAGCGAACCGGCTGTATGATGCGTCCAAAGACGAGACCCGGGCGCTCATGCAAAAGAAGAACCACGACTACGGCGAGGCGTGGCGCGACATGCGCATTTCGTCCCTCACGGACCTCATCTTGATGAAGGTCCTGCGGGTGAAGCAGATCGAAAACAACGACGGGAAGACCGTCGCGAGCGAAGGGGTGGAGGCCAACTACATGGACATGGCCAATTACGCACTCTTCGCATTGATTTTGAGTTCAGAACAAGATTTCAATTAAACCAAAGATTGAGGACATGTTGAAGGCGCTTGACGGATTGACTTGGCTCTCGCGGATGCTCGTGGGGGCGCTGTTTGTGGTCTCGGGATTGATCAAATCGAACGATGCCCTGGGCTTCATGTACAAGCTTGAAGAGTACTTCGAGCCGGGCGCGATGAACCTTGAATTCCTTGCGCCATGGGGTTTGGAGTTGGCGGTGTTTGTGTGCATTGCAGAAATCCTGCTCGGCATTGCCATCTTGGTAGGGGCGTTGCCTCGCCTGACCGCCGTGTTGACGACCGTCATGATGGTCTTCTTCACGTGGCTCACGTGGTACACGGCGACCTGCGACCCCTTCGGCACCAAGCAAATCGTGGACGCTTCTGGCGCGGTGGTGGAAATCGCCAACCAATGCGTGCTCGAATGCGGCTGCTTTGGCAATGCCATTCCGTTGACAGCGTATCAGAGTTTTCTCAAGGATGTGGTGCTCTTGATTTTTGTGGCACCCATCCTTCTCAGTGCCTTCCTGGGTCGCATCCAATTGAATACGCCACGTCAGTCGACATTCTTGTATGCGGGCGCCTTGTTGGTGACCTACTTGTTCGCCGAGGGGATGTTGCAGTGGGGATTCCCAGTGCTGTATTTGGCACTCAACCTGATTGCAGCGGAGGCTGTGAAGCGCCGCAGCAACCATGCCCAAAAGGAGTGGTTCATGGCCCTTGCAGTGGTGGTCGTCAGTGGCTTCGTGCAATACTGGACTTTGGCCCACTTGCCGCTCAAGGACTACCGGCCGTACGCCGAAGGGGAGAGCATCATTGAGAACAGGATGACCGCGGAGGAACTGGGCCTCGAAGGACCGGAGTTTGACAAGGAGATCCGCTTCTACCATCCTGAAACAGGCGCCGAGACCCTTGTCATGCAGTCTCGCTACATGGATGAGAAGTTGTGGGACAAAAACAACGAGCCCGGCAAGACCTTCAACGAGACGTACCCGGAGGGAGATTGGGAGAACGCCAAGGAAGTCAAGATCAAAGACGGCTACGAGCAACGCATCATGGATTTCCAGATGGTCGATGCCAACGGATTTGATTTGACCGACGACATCCTCGCATCCGACAAGCCCGTGTTGCTGCACATCTCCAAAGATTTGGCGGCCATGTCCACGGCGTGGCAGGATGATTTCAATGCGCTGGGCAGTGAGGCTGAGGACTGGGCCATGTACGGCCTCACCAACGCCACGGCCGAGGAGCACGCCGCATATGCAGCGGAGCAGGGGGCGACGTACCCGTTCCTGACGTGCGACCAAACGGAGCTCAAGATTGTCGTTCGCGCCAATCCGGGACTCGTGTTGATCGAAAACGGCGTGGTCATCGAGAAGTGGGCGGGCCGCGACGTGCCGAGCCCTGAGGACATGCGCGCACTCCTGAGCGGCCGCTGATCATGCAGCGCTTGCTTCGCCAACTGGCCCAGGGATTGGGCGTGCTTTGGGGAAGCGTGACATTGGTGTTTCTGATTTTCTCTCAAGTGCCGGATCCGGCGCGCGCCATCGCAGGCCAAAACGAACGCACCGAAGCCATCGAAGCCTTCCGCGCTGCCCATGGCCTCGACTTGCCCCTCGGCGCCCGCTACCTGCGTTTCCTCGGAGAGCTTTCGCCCCTGGGCCCCACCGACGGTGGTGTGTGGGGACTCAAGTGGCCTGGACTGGGCACAAGCTACTTCGGGGGGCGTCCGGTGGTGGATGCCCTTGTCGAGGCTCTGCCTGCCACCATGCTGCTCGCCTTTGCGGCCATGGGACTCGCCCTCACCTTGGGCATTGCCTTGGGCTTGATGCTCGCATGGCGCGGGGACGGGCCGTTGGCGCGAGGCATCATTGGCGTCGCGACCTTGGGCATGAGCGCCCCGTCGTTCTTTGTGGCCATCTTGGTGGCGTGGGGGTTGGGTGTCGTTTGGCACGACTACACGGGCCTGCCCGCAACCGGGGGGTGGCGCGTGCTCGATCCGTTTGAAGGTCCCCAGGTGGCGTGGAAGCACCTCATTCTGCCCGCATTGACGCTGGGCATCCGCCCGCTCTCTGTGGTCATCCAATTGACCCGAAACGCAGCCGCCGACGTCCTGGAAGAGTCCTACGTCCGTACGGCGCGGGCCAAAGGTCTTGGGGGGTGGCCACTCATGCGTCGCCATGTGTTTCGCAATGCCATGAACCCGGTGCTGACGGCCGCGAGCGGCTGGTTTGCCAGCATGTTGGCGGGGGCGGTGTTTGTGGAGTACGTGTTTGGGTGGAACGGCATGGGGCTGCTCATGTTCCGCGCCTTGGAGCAGGGGGACTTGCCGGTGGTGATGGGAGGGGTGCTTGTGGTGGCCACGACGTTTGTGGCGGTCAACATCCTCGTCGACGTGATGTACGGCTGGCTCGACCCCCGGGTCAGGCTGGATTGACGGCGTCCGCGGCAGCTTCAGCTTCGACGCTCTCTTGAATCCAATCTGCCAGCTTTTCGGCCATGGCGTGGAAGTAACGCTTGGTCTTGTAGCTGGACACCCATTCGATGCCGCGCACCGCGTTGGTCAGGAAGAGCTCGTCGGCTTGGAGGAGGGTTTGGGGAGTCAAGGCGGCCTCATACACCTTCACCCCATGGTCCATGGCTGTGCGAATGAGCACCGACCGCATGATGCCCCCGACACATCCGTCATCCAAGCTTGGCGTGTAGAGCACCCCGTTGGACACGACAAACAGATTGGACCGTGAGGATTCGATGATGCGCTGGTCCGGATTGAGAATCAAGGCGTCGCCCCATCCGCGTTGGGCTGCATGACGTGCCGCTTGGATGTACACCGTGCTTGCCAGGTTCTTGAATTTGCTGAGAGGCTCGAGGTGCTTGACCAAATCCTGATAGATGTCCACATCCAAGCCCTTGGCGGGAAGGGCAAACCCTTCCTCGATCATCGTCGTGGCAGTGGCCACCCAACTCACCTCGTCCGTCTCGGGCGCATACGCACCTTCGCCTGCGCGGAAGGCTGTCAAGCGAATGCGCACGTCGCTGCGCACACCCCATTTCCCTTGCCATTGTTGGATGGCCGTTTGCAGGGCATCGTGTTGCAAGGAGTCTGGAACGATCATGCCATGGGCATCCAAGGCCGCGTGGAGACGCTGGACGTGGAGCGCCAAAAACGGCACTTTCCCGGAGGTGTAGCGCATGGACTCAAACACACCGTCGGCAAGCAGAAAAGCCCGGTTGGCAAATGCCGCGGGCAATTCGTTGGCAGAGGTGATGTGTCCGTCGACCAGCAGCGTATCCAGTTTCGCCATGGGTTGAAGATACAGAGGCGACCTCAGGAATGTTGAGACAAGATGTGGTGGACTGCGTCGAGCAGCGGCGCATTCACCCCAATCAGGACGCCACGCACACCCACGGGCGAAGCCGCATCCAAGTCGCGCTGCTTGTCTCCGACCATCCACGACCGGGCAGGGTCGAGCCCGTGCTTCGCGCATGCCCGTTCCACCATCAAGCTTCCGGGCTTGCGGCTCAGAGAACGCCCCCTTGAAGGGTGGTGCGGGCTGTAGAAGATGTCGAGCAAGGGAGTGCCGTTCTTTTCGCACTCAGCGCCCAAGAACGCGTGAATTTCCGCCACGTCCTCGTGGGTGTACAGCCCCTTGGCAAGCCCGCCCTGGTTGGTGATGAGCACCACTTCGAAGCCCGCGCCGCGTGCCACCCGAAGCGCCTCCATCACGGTGGGCAGAATGGTGAATTCAGACAGGTTCTTCGTGTAATCGCCGGGGTCGTGGTTGATCACACCGTCGCGGTCAAGAAAGAGGCAGGGGCGCAGGCTCATGGTGCAAACCTAATCACCTTAATTTCGGGGACATGAACGCATCGCAATTTTCTCCTTGGACGGTGGACGGTTGGAAGGCGGGAGCCCGAGGTCAAGAAGACGTGTTGGGCGATGTGCGTTGGGACGGATTGCGCATTCCGCAAGTGGTGGTTGAGGCGATGGATGCTGTGGAGGTGCCTGTAGGGTCCCGGCCGCAAGGGGGATGGGAGATTCAGCAGAGCTTTTCGGAGAAAGACGCGATGATGCAAGGCCTCATGCATGGGGTCGAAGGCATCCGAACGTCTGCCGAACGGGTGGATGGCGAGTCGCTCAGGGCTTTGCTCGCAGACGTGCATCCGGAGATGGTGGCGCTTCACGTGGATGGCTACGACACCGTGGGGGCACTGCGCGCCGTGGTGGCGTGGGCAGAGGGCAAGGTGGTGCGCGGGTCGAGCACGTGGGATGCGGGGCGTGAGAATGAATTTGATGCGGAGGCGTTGGCGTTGCACGCCGAGGCATGGCATGCGGCGATGCCGGCGTTTCACGTTTGGGGCGTGGACGCGGCCAAATGGCAAGACCGCGGGATGCTTCCTGTCGATGCGCTTGGCGCCATGCTCAGCGCCTCGAAAGAGGCCTTGAACGTGCTTGTGGCGGCCGGGTGGTCGCTCGAAGACGCGGCGAAGCACGCCACGCTGCGCCTCGCCTTCAGCACGGACGTGCTGTCGGACGTGGCGATGGCCCGCGCGGCCCGCGCCCTGTGGTCTCGGTTGCTTACCTCGATGGGCATGGCGGCAGGCGCCGTCGTACGCCTCGAAGCCCAAACCTCGACCCTCGGACTCCACGCCGACGCCTCCCATTCCCGCGACGCCTTACTCAGCCACACCGTAGCGGCCTACGCATCGGTCCTGGGGAGCGTGGACGGGCTGGAAGTCCGTCGCCACGATTTCCGGGAGATGATGGAGGGGCGTGAGGACCGCGAGGAGGCGGTGCGCGCTGAGCGCTGGGCCCGAAACATCCAGCACATCCTGCGCGAAGAAGCCGAGCTCGGCGAGCACGCCGACGTGATGCGCGGCAGCCGTGCGATCGAAGCGTTGACGCGCCAAATGGCGGAACAGGCTTGGGCGCGACACGAGGAAATGGAGGCGGCGGGCGGATGGCGCGCGGGCGAGGAGCTGATGACGGCGTGGACGCTCGAAGGGCAGCGCGCTCACCTCGCCCGGCCGTGGTACGTCTCGAGCGACATGGCGCGGGGCGAGAAGGCCTGGGCGCAGGACGCCGGTGCGCGGTTTTTCCCGCTCGACCACGCAGCACTGGAACCATCACGCCAACCGATTGAAGGCGCGGCGTGGCCTGCGGCGTTGTGCGAGGAAGCTCAGGACGGGAGACTTTCGCACCCGCACGAGAGCTTTGGGCCGGGCGTGTCGCCGTACTTGGGCGGTCCTTATTCGACGATGTACGCGGTCAGGCCTTGGACGGTGCGGCAGTATGCGGGATTCTCGACAGCCGAAGAAAGCAATGCGTTTTACCGTCGGAATTTGACGGCGGGGCAAAAGGGCTTGAGTGTGGCATTTGACCTTGCAACGCACCGAGGCTACGACAGCGACCACGAGCGGGTGAAAGGCGACGTGGGCAAGGCCGGCGTGGCCATTGACAGCGTCGAAGACATGAAGCGCCTCTTTGA
>JBMZAL010000041.1:0-9736 GCA_049611325.1 Flavobacteriales bacterium | reverse complement strand
TGGTAACGCTTGAAAGGGAACGTCAGCTCGTTGCGGTTCATCACCACAAAGCGCGCAAACGGCACCGTCAAGTCGTAGCGCAAAGCCTTCTTGCTGATGCGCGGCGTCAACGCCTTGCTGTCTTTGCTGGCCAACAAGGCGTCATCTGCCTTGGCCAGGTAGTCCCCGTTGTTGAGAATCTTGAAGATGAGCTGGTCGCCCTCCTCCCCGTATTTGCCGGTCAACGTCGAGAGGTTCTCGAAGGACGGCGTTTGGATGGGCACGAAGCCATGGGCCTCGAACACGTGACGCAAGGTGTCAAACATCCACTGCCGGCGCACCATGGCGCGCGGTCCAAAATCACGGGTTCCCTTGGGGATCGATGGCTTGCTCATGGCCTGCAAAAATAGGCCTGAATCCTCAGCGCTTCAGGCGTCGGCGGTATTGGATGAACAAAGTCACAATCAACACCGCGGTCAAAATCCAAATCACTTGCATGCCGCCAACATACAACCTTTTCCGTTCGGTCAACCCCTACTTTTGCCGCATGTTCCCCCAAGCTCCCCTTCTCACCTTGCGCGGTCACCAAGGTGCGGTCTACGATTTGGCCTGGGACGCCTCGGACCGTTCGTGGGTCTCTGCGGGCGGCGATGGCGTGGTCGCGCGCTGGTCTTTTGGGAACACCGATGGCACCGCCCTCTTCCAACATGCCTCCCCCTTTTTCGCCGTGACCGTCTGGGATGACCTCGTGCTTGGGGGCAACCACACGGGAGAGCTCTTTGTCAAAACCCCTGCCAAGCACACGGTCTACACCCCCCACAAGGCGCCCATTTTCGCCTTGTTTGTGGATGGCCAAAACCGCCTGTGGAGCGGCGATGGCGCAGGGGTGGTTGGCATGTGGTCACGCGATGGCCACGACCTTCGGCTCGAACAACAGTGGAACACCAGCCTCGGCAAAATCCGGCGCTTCTCCTCTCACCCTCGAGGCCTCCTGATGGCCGGAGGCAGCGGCCAATGGTGCGTGTTGGACGACACGGGAACACTCCATCCCGGAGTGCAGGCGCATGCGCGAAGCTGTTACTGGGCCCTTCACCTCGAGGCCAAGAATGTGGTGCTCAGTGGCGGCCAAGACGGACAGTTGCACGTGCAGCGCGACGACGAATCCTTGCTGACGTTGGACGTGCATCAAAGCGCCGTGTACCGCGGATTGATCCACGGTTCGACGCTTTGGACGTGCGGACGGGACAAGGACGTGAAAGCATGGAGCCTCGAATCCCTGGATGCCTTGGACAGGCTCAAGCTTCCTCACACCCGCTCCGTCAACGCGATGACGTTGGGCGGACCGGACGGCACGCATCTTGCCACGGGAAGCGACGATCGAAGCATCAAGGTTTGGGCGCTTTGACCACCCCCTTGGTCGCCTTGAGGCTCACCACACAATGGGCTTCTCTCCCCGTGCTTCCAGCGCTGCATTGCATCGGCTGAACGGTTGACTGTCCCAAAAACCCCGGTACGCCGCCAGCGGACTGGGGTGGGCTGAAGCGATGACCGTGTCGCCCGGCCGCTCGACTCCGTGGGCTTTCAGGACGCAGGCGTGGGTGTGTTGGGCCGGTTTGCCCCAGAGAATCCAAACCAACGAGGGCTTGCATGTCATCAAGGCCACAAGCAAGTCGTGCACCGCCTCTTCCCAACCGAGGCCTTGGTGCGCCCCAGCCGTGCCCATTTCGGTCGTCAACACGGCGTTGAGCAAGAGCACGCCCTGTTGGGCCCAATCTTCCAAATTGGCCGGCCGACCCAAGGAGACATCCAGGTCGGAGGCCCGCTCCTTGAACACGTTTCGGAGCGATGGCGGCCAAGGCAGCAACGGATCGGCCACACTGAACGCCAAGCCGTGGGCTTGGCGCATGCCGTGGTACGGATCCTGTCCCAACAGCACCACCTCGACCTCCTCCGGAGACGTGCACTCCAACGCACGCCACATGTCGGCCATGGGCGGGCAAAGCAAACCCTTGCGCTCCGCCTCGCGGATGCGGGCAAGGAGCACGGACGGACCGTCGTCTCCCTCCACGCACCAAGACGGCAGGAATTCCTGCCATTTGGCGGGAGGTGCACACCAGGTTTTGGACGGGCTCGACATGCGCAATTTTGAAGGGTTGTGGAAAACCTCAACACGGTTTCACGCGCGTTGGCTTTACACGGGGCAATCTAGGGGGTATTTTTGCGCTTTCCCACTTGATTCCACGCCATGACCGAAGCCCTTCCCATTGACCCCGAAGTCGCCAAGCGCCTCAACAGCAAAAAAGGGAAGGATCTCTATGGTTATCAAGGAGAAGCGATCGACCAAATCATGGTGCGCTTCCGCAAGTTTCCCTCCGGATACAACCTGTTGTACCAGCTTCCCACCGGGGGCGGAAAGACGGTGATTTTCTCGGAACTCGCAAAGCGTTACATCTTGGAAACCGGCAAGCGCGTGCTCATCCTGACGCACCGCATCGAGCTTTTGGGCCAAACCTCCTCCATGCTCACGGAGATTGGGGTGCCCAACAAAATCATCAACAGCAAGGTCAAAGAACTCGAAGAAAGCGAGGAATACTGGTGCTACGTGGCGATGGTGGAAACGCTCAACAACCGCTTGAACGACGAGCGCATCGGCTTTGAAGACTTGGGGTTGGTCGTGGTGGACGAAGCGCACTACAACAGCTTCCGAAAGCTCTTCAAGCACTTTGACCAGCAGGTGCTGCTCGGCGTCACCGCCACGCCGCTGTCCAGCAACATCAAGCTCCCCCTCCACGACAACTACACCGAATTGATTGTGGGCGAGAGCATCGGCAGTTTGGTCGACCAGGGCTTCTTGGCCAAGGCCAACACCTACAGCTACGACGTGAACCTCCGGGCGCTGAAGGTGGGCATCAACGGCGACTACACCGTGAGCTCTTCCGAGCGCCTCTACGGCAACTTCCTCATGCAAGAGAAGCTGCTCTATGCCTACGAGGAAAAGGCCAAAGGCACCAAGACCCTCATCTTCAACAACGGCATCAACACCTCCAAGCAGGTTCAGGCCATGTTCGCCGAAGAGGGTTACCCGTGCATGCACTTGGACAACACCCACAGTGAGAAAGAGCGTGCGGACATTTTGGAGTGGTTCCACACCACCCCCGATGCCGTGCTGTCCTCGGTGTCCATTTTGACCACAGGGTTTGACGAACCGACGGTGGAAACCATCATCCTGAACCGCGCGACCAAGTCGTTGACGCTGTACCATCAGATGATTGGCCGTGGGTCCCGCGTGCTGAAGAACAAGAAGGAGTTTGTGGTCATTGACTTGGGGAACAATGCCCGGCGGTTTGGCCTGTGGGACGCCCACATCAACTGGCACGACATCTTCAAGTCTCCCCAGTCGTACATCGACGGGCTGTACACCGACGAAGAGATCGAAAACGAATTCGTGTACGAGATGCCCGACGAGCTCGCCGAGCGCTTCAAGGGCGGTCCCATCACGGAGTTCGACATGGCTGAAGCGTACGTCGAAGTCACCCGCGAAGGACTTCGCCCCAAGGAGGCCATCAAGCGGAGCATGGAGCAGCACGTCGCCATGATCAAATACGCTTCTGAGGATTACTGGGACGCTGTGGAAGTGGTCGATTTGCTCGCCGACGACGTGAAGTTCAGGGTGAAGCAATACGCCAAGTGCATCGCCAAAGCCACCCCCAACTACCGGAGTTGGTTGGAAGAAGAGTACTGTCGCAACCTCAAGACGGCCCTGCGACATGCCTTCAACGATGAAGACTGAGCCCCCGTTTATGAATTGAGTGGACCGGAAGGTCCCGTTGGAGAAGGGGGTCTTGTAGCTTCTCCGCATGAGCTTGCTGACGATTGTGATGACTGCGGTCCTGTGTGGGGCGTTGGGCATGTGGTGTGGTCAGCGTTGGACGCCCCCGCGACCCGAGCGCCTTTCCGCAACGCCTCCCAACGCCTGGATGGAGCGACACCAAAGGCTGCGCGACCAATCCCAATTGGCCCAGCGACGCCACGACGTCCGACACACGCGAAACGAAGTCCAACAGCAAACCCTTCAGCTTCACCTCAGTCCGCACTTCATGTTCAACGCCTTGTCGTCCGTGCAGTGGCTGTGGTCAGAGCACAAGCGCGATCGGGCGGCCCGGTTGTTCTCCAGTTTTGTCACGCTTTGGCGCCACCATTGGCGAAGCCAAGAGGCCAGCACGCACACCCTGCAGGAAGAATTGGCATCCCTTCAAGCGTATTTGACCTTGGAGGCGCAGCGCTTGGGCCGGGCCGTGGCCATGGAGGTGCGCGTCGACCCCTCGGTTTCGCGTGACGGCCGCCTCCCTGCCCTGCTTCTTCAACCGGCGATGGAGAATGCCCTGTGGCATGGCCTCGATGCATCTGTGGTACACCCCCGCTTGGAACTTGCCATCTCGCCGCAGGAAGGACGTGCAAACTGGGTGAACATCTTCCTGCGGGACAACGGCGTCGGTCTTTCCCGTTCCTCTTCCACCACCTCGACGGACGCGCCATCCGACCACGTCTCCATGGGGACCGAAATCACGTCGATGCGCCTTCGCGAGGTTCATCCCGAGGCCAGATTTGAACTCCGTGAAGCGCGTGCGCCGTGGAGCACCGAAGTTGTGATCAGCCTTCCTTTGGTTGTGCCAAACTCGTGAGGGCTGGCAACCTAGGCGAGGGCGACGCCTCGAGCATTCCCTCCAAGGCATCCAAGGCATCCAGCCAGCCCACGGCGGCAATCATCGCAGCGTTGTCGGTGCAGTAAGCCATGGGTGGAATGTGCACGGTCCACCCGCGCTCGGCTTGGGCTTCAGCGAGGCGCGCGCGCAGGCCTGAATTGGCGCTCACGCCACCCGCAATCGCCACCTCTGTGATGCCCGTGTCCTCCACCGCTTGAATCAAGGGCGCCATCAACATGTCCAAGATTGCCGCCTGCACGGAGGCGCAGATGTCGGCTTGGTTGTCTTGCACGAAACGCGCATCCTTGTCCTGCGCCTGCTTCAAAAAATTCAGGACCTGTGTTTTCAAGCCGCTGAAACTCCAATTGTATCCGTCCATTCTTGGACGCGAAAAAGAGAATGCCTCTGGATTGCCTTGGGCCGCCAATTTGTCCACCACTGGGCCACCGGGGTAAGGCAGGCCAATCAGTTTGGCCACCTTGTCGAAGGCCTCGCCGGCTGCATCGTCCAAGGTTTGGCCCAAGACCTCCATGTCGTTGGGACGGCGGACCTTGACCAACTGCGTGTGTCCCCCACTCACTGTCAGGCAGAGAAAGGGATACGCCGGAGGAAGCCCAGGCTCAAGGACATGGGCCAGGATGTGTGCGCGCATGTGGTGGACCGGAATGGAAGGAATGTCCAATCCCCACGCCATCGCCTTGGCGAACGAGGTGCCGACGTGCAGCGATCCCTGCAGGCCAGGCCCCAAGGTGTAGGCGATGGCATCCAAATCCGCGGCGGCCACGCCAGCCTTGTCAAGCGCAGCTTGCACCACGGGCTGGATCTTGGAGAGGTGAGCCCGTGACGCCCACTCGGGCACCACACCCCCCACCTCCGCATGCAGGGCTTGGTTGGCCACGACGTTGCTCAAGACCTGAGGGCCTCGAATCACCGCCGCAGATGTGTCGTCGCACGACGACTCAATTCCCAAAATGAGTGGATGCGATGCGTGTTCCATGCAGGGCAAAAATACGTTGTGCTTTTCGCCACGCCTATCTTCGGGGACACGACCGCAGGTCGACGTGCGCCATGACCCCCACAGATGCCCCCTCCGCCCCCAATCCCCTCCGCTTCAAAAGGCTGTGGGGCTTGCTGGCCGGGGTCGCGGGGGCACTTGCGTTGGGCGTGCTGACCTTCAACCTGTGGGTCACTTCGGTGGTCAATGGCGCCCTGGGCACCACGGCGATCGACGCGACCTTGGCGCATGTCCGCCTCGATTTGGGCCAAAGGCAATTCACCATCGTGGGCCTCTCCTGGCAATCGACCGATGGAAACACGCGCATGACCTTGGATTCTTTGGCATGTGCCATTCCAGTGTGGCGTTCCGGGGTGTGGCACCTTGCCGCTGCGCACGCTGGCTCCCTCCACGTCGAGGTGAACGGAGCGACGCCCGGAGAAGAGGATGCGCCCCCATTTTGGGAGGGCCTCGCAATCGGACTGCACATCGACAGCATGGCTTGGCAACACGTGACGGTGTCGACCAACCGCAGCCACACCGCCCACCTCACCGGAAACCAGTTGCGCGAACTGACCTTGGACAAGACCGGCCTCCGTTGGGAAGACCTGCGTCTCGGAGGCGGACGCGTGATTTCGCCTGCCTTGCCGGACACACTCGAGTTGCCCCCCGGTCAATGTGCTGCATCGTGGAGGCCGTCAGGGCTTGAGCTTCACAGCGAAGGCCTGAGCTTGCCTGGATTGTCCTTCGAGGGCGACCTCTCCTGGCCCATGAACGACGGCGACGGAAGGCTCCACTTCGACTGGCCGGTTCTGCAGCCGTGGCTTGAGGCTGCAGGCATGGGAGGCTGGGTGGACGACTTGGGATTGGCAACCGCCCAATCTGAAATGACGTGGTCCACCCAAGATGCGCGTTGGGAACTGTCCGCCGCAGGTCCAAGCTGGCTCTCTTGTCAAGCCAGTGGGTCCGACTCCAGTTGGGTGGGACACCTCGACCTCTCTGCCATCCCGCCTGTGGCACGAGACTTTTGGCCATCCGACGTGTGCCGCATCGACCTTGAAGGCGATGTCCGGGAAAGTCGCCTCACGGTGGCAGGGGATTCTTCGGTTTCCGCCCAAATCCGCATTCGCCCCCCGCAATCCTGGCAAACATGGCTGACGTCGCGGAACACTTGGCCCCATCTCGAGGTGGAATTGGATCGGTGGGGGAACCTCATTTCCTCTCCTGTCGAGCGCCTGACCGCAAGCGTCCATCCTGATGGCTACGCATGCTCTGTGAGCCTCGCCCAATTGACCTCGTCATTCCCCTGGTCAGCCGCAGGTCGGTACACCGAAAACCGTTGGGACATTCGGGCCGAAGCGGGTCCGACGATTCTTGGGCGTGACACGTTGGCTTTTTCTTCCGAAGCCCAGGTCGACCTGCGTGAGGATGGCCTGCGCTGGCAAGCGTTGAACCGCGCGTTGGCCTGGAAAGACACCTTGATGTGGACGGGGGACGTCCATTGGAATGAAACTGCGGCTTCGTGGACCTCGTCCCTCCACGGCATGGACGCCAACCTCGACGCACGTGGTGACGACCTGCCTTGGACCGCGGCTGAGGCGGCCATGGCGTGGCTCCATCGCCGGCCCACTTCGTGGCCTGAACTCGAATGCTCTGGGCAGATCGGTCCCAACCAGCCCCTGCTAGCCTTGGCGATGCCTGACCTGTCCTTGCAGGACACCGCATCCTTCCACGTGTCCTGTGGCGGCGACGTGGCGCAGCTGTCTTTGAATGTGCCAGGGGGACGGGTTTCCAACGTGGATTTGGGACCCTCCAACCTCAGCCTCTCGAGCTCCGCCAACCACGTGCAAGGCCACTTGGGCGTGCGTGCAGAGTTCGGCGGCAAGCCATGGAACGCCCACGTCGACTTGCAAGGAACCGATCGCTGGCAAGCCCTGGCCGAAGTCATCCTTCCCGATGGACAAGTGGCCTCCCTCCTCGCGGACGCTCATCCCGACAGAGCTTCTTGGACTTGGGGATTCTTGGAGGCCTCCATCCCCTTGGGGACACAACGCCTGGCTTTGCAAAACGGTCCGATTCACTGGAATCCAGACGACGAAAGCACCCCTGGACCACACGTGCTGTTGGGCGGAAACTTGGGCGCCGTGGCCCTGGACGTGCTGCCCTCATCACATGGCGCATGGACTGTTGACGTCGATGGCCAATTGGCGCCTGACGCGCTGTCATCGTTGCACCCTGCCCTCCACGCAGACGGACTCGAATTCCAGGGGCAATGGAGCCATGACGGCGCATCCGGGGCGTTGGGCACCCTCCAAACCGCGTCGAACAACGTGGCCTTCGAATCCATCTCTTTCGCCTCCTTGACCTCCCGCATGCACTTCCGGGAGGGGCGGTTGCATGCCGAAGTAAACGCTGACCAACCCGATTCCCAAACGCACTTGCATGGGACCGCCATTTGGGAGGTGTCCAACAGCGATGAACTTCGCGTCGACGCCAACTTGACGCACATCCCCCTGTCTTGGGTTCAACCTTGGGTAGACAGCAGTGCGGCCATCTTGACCGGAACGTTGGATGCCGCGGTCGAGGTGTCGGGGCCTTGGCGTGCGCCCGTGCTGTCCGGGGGCGGCATCATCGACACGCTGACGGCGGAAATCCCAAGTCTGGGCACCTCCTTTGGCGCTTCCGGGGCCTTCGTGATTGGGCGAGACGAAGTGGTGCTGCGTTCGTGCGTGCTCTCGGATCGCCTTGGCGCCACGGCACGAGTGGAAGGTGCGCTTCTGCACGACGGGTTTGCCGACTGGAACTTCGACGTGTCGATGGTGGACACGCCCAACGACATGCTCATCATGGACCTTACCCCCTCCTCGAAATCGCCGGTCTCTGGGGTGTTGGTCGGCCGAGGAAGCCTGGATGCCTTTTTCTGGAACAACCGTCTCGAATTGCGCGGGGACGTGTCCGCCGAGGCGCCCACCGATTTCACGTTGTCGCTGGAGGACGGAGAATCCGAGGGCTGGGGCTCGTGGGTGGTCTTTGCCACAGATGTCCCCTCCGATTCGGTGGCGGCCCCTGAAGAAGTGGACGAGCTCAGCGTGCTTTTGGACTTGAACATCGAAGCCAAACCCGAGGCACAGGTGACCATTTTGACCGACCCCGAGAACAATGCCAACCTGGTGGGAAGCACCGAGGGCAACATCCACTTGACGCTGGAAGATTGGGAACGGATGACCCTGACAGGCACCTTGACGGTGGTGGAAGGACGCTACGATTTTGCGCTGGGGCCCCTGCTTCGCAAGCAATTCAGCGTGGATGCGGGCGGGACGCTGTTTTGGAGTGGGGATCCGTACCAAGGCACGGTGGACTTGCATGCCAAATACGCCACCCGCGCCAACGTCCAACCGCTCCTGGGAAGCGCCTCGACGGGAGTGCAAAACGAAGACATCGACGTCATTCTTCATCTCAATGGGCCCATGCTGCGGCCCAACATCGGGTTTGACCTCGACGCGCCTCGTGCACCTTCGATTGTGGCCGAAGCCCTCGCCACGGCTGTGTTGGACGATGCCGAGCGCACCCGACAAGCCATCGCCCTGCTGAGTTTGCAGGAGTTTCTTCCCCAGCAAATCAACACCCTCGAACTCGGGACCACAGGGCTTCAAGAGTACAGCATCGACATGGTCACTTCCCAACTGTCCAATTGGCTGAGCAAAATCAACGAGGACATCGATGTGGGCATCCGCTACGACGCCTCCTCTGCGCTGAACCCGGCATCTGTCAACCAAGACGCGTTGCAGCTCGCCTTGAAAGCATCGTTTTTCCAGGACAAACTCGAAGTGGAGGGCGCCTTGGGTTCACGGGACATGACGCAGGAAGCGTTGAGCGAAGCCCAACTCCAAAACGTCCGCATTCTCTACAACCTCAACGAAGAACGGGGTCTGCAACTGACGGGGTTTTCGGAATCTCAATCCACCGTCACACAATCGGGAAACACCACCAGCCAGGGCGTGGGCATTCGATGGCACCGCTCTTTCAATTGGACGTGGCCTTGGAATCAGTCCAATACCGC
>JBMZAL010000040.1:0-9782 GCA_049611325.1 Flavobacteriales bacterium | reverse complement strand
GACATCATCCTCAACGGGGCCAAGATGTGGATCTCCAACGCGCCCTTTGCACAGCTTGCAGTGGTGTGGGCGAAGAACGAGGAAGGCCGCATCCACGGCGTCATTGTCGAGCGCGGCATGGAGGGTTTCAGCACGCCGACCATGAAAGGCAAGTGGAGCCTACGCGCCTCAGACACGGGTGAATTGATCTTCGACAACGTCCGCGTCCCCAAGGCGAACATCCTTCCCGGCCGGACCGGCTTGGGCGCGCCGTTGAGCTGCTTGGACAGCGCCCGTTACGGCATCGCCTGGGGCGCCATTGGAGCGGCTTTGGATTGTTATGACGTGGGCTTGCGTTACGCGAAGGAACGCACGCAGTTTGGCCGTCCGATTGCAGGATTCCAATTGCAACAAAAGAAGTTGGCCGAGGCCATCACAGAGATCACAAAGGCGCAGTTGCTCACGCACCGCCTTGGGGTGTTGCGCAATGAGGGTCGCGCAACCTCCGGCCAGATCTCCATGGCCAAGCGCAACAACGTCGACATGGCGATCCACATCGCCCGTGAAATGCGTCAGGTGCTCGGAGGCATGGGCATCATGAATGAGTACCCCATCATGCGTCACATGGCCAACCTGGAGTCGGTCATCACGTACGAGGGCACGCACGACATTCACTTGCTCATTACCGGTCTCGACATCACGGGCGAGAACGCGTTCAAGTAAGTAGACCTGTTTCCGGCGGCCGCTGATTCAGCGCAGTCCAAACCGATCCGCGTCTTCCAAAAAGGGAAGCTTTTTGCGGAAGGCTTGCATGTCTGTGGCGTCCAAAGTTGCCCGCAAGGTGGCGGGTTGTCCTTCTCCGCCGGCATCGGCAAGCATGTGCCCTGCGTGGTCCACAATCATGCTGTCCCCGGCATAGCGATGGCCGTTGGCGTCGGTTCCTGAGCGGTTGACGCCGACCACAAAGCATTGGTTTTCGATGGCGCGTGCCTGGAGCAAGGTGCGCCAAGCCTCCCTACGTGGCTCGGGCCAATTCGCCACATAGAGCGCCAAGTCGTAGGGGGTGCTGCCGTTGTTTCGTACAAAGGCGGGGAAGCGCAGATCGTAACACACCTGGAACAGGATGCTCCAGCCGCGCCAAGTGATTTCGACCCGCTCAATGCCGGGACGGTAGGCGCGGTGTTCCCCCGCCAAGGTGAACAAGTGACGTTTGTCGTAGACGTGCAGCTCGCCCTCCGGCGTGGCCATCCACATGCGGTTCGAGGCCTCTCCCTGAACGTCTCGGACGCCGACGCTGCCCACGATGGCGGCATCGTGTTTTCGCGCGAGGTCGAGCATCCAACGTGACGTCGTGCTGTGGCCCGCTTCGTCCAAGGCGTCGACCTGGGTCAGATCCATGGAAAACCCGGTGGTGAACATCTCGGGAAGGACCACCAAGTCGGCGGACGCCTTCGCCCATTCGCGTTTGAGGATGTCCTCGAATTGGGCCCGGTTCGCCTCGGGGTTTTGCCACACGAGGTCCGCTTGGACGACCATGACACGCAATGGCGCCTGAACCGGGGGAGGAGCAACGCCTGGTTCGGGCGTCACCCGTGGCGCTTCGTGTTCGAGGGGAATGGCCTTGAGGCGAGCGATGGCGTCATCGAGGGTTTGGTCTTCCTTGGCGAAACACAAGCGGACTGCCGGTTCCCAGCTTGGACCAAAGGCTTCCATGGGGATGGTGGTGATGCCGTGATCTCGGGTCCATCGACGCGCGAGGTCGCCGTCTGTTTCGCCGGGCTTCAGGTAACGACCCACACCCACAACTTGGAAATAGCCCCCTTCCGCGGGCGTCCAGGTCAGCCCTGTGCCTTCGAGGCCACGCAGCAAGCGGTCGCGTTTGGCTTCGTAGATGGGTCCCACGGTGCGGAGATGGTCCTCCGCCTCCTCTGTGGCCAAGTACGAGACGAGGCCGGCTTGGATGGGCGCGCCCGTGGAAAACACGTCGTACTGATGGACTTTGCGAAGTTCCCGTGTGACCGCTTCCGGGGCGGCCAACCACCCAATCTTCCAGCCGGTGGCGTGAAAGAGCTTGCCAAAACTTCCCGCAACAAGGGTGCGTGAACGCAGGCCGGGATGGAGCGCGGGAAGGGGAGCGGGTCGTTCGTCGTGGACCATGGGGCCGTACACCTCGTCGCTGACCAGCCATGCGTCGGTACCCTCCATGGCGTCCGACAAGGCGTCCAACATCTCCTGTGTGGTGACGTGGCCTGTGGGGTTGTGCGGGCTGTTGAGGACGACCATGCGGGTTCGGGGTCCGACCGCGTTGGCGAGGCCGCGGGCGTTCATTTGGCCCTCGGCATCCAGCAAGGGAACGCGCACGACGGTGGCGTGGTTCAGTTCGGCCACCGGGGCGTACAAGTCGTAACACGGATCCTGGACCACGACTTCATCGCCGGGATGGAGCAGGGCGGTCATGGCTGCGAAGAGCACGCTGGAGGCGCCGGCCCCAATGGTGATTTCGGTGTCTGCGTTGTAGCCCGCGCCACGGTGGTACACGTCCGCGATCCAGCGTCGCAGCGCAGGGTTGCCCGGCATGGGCGCGTACTGGTTGTGGCCCGCTTCCAGGGCTTCCGCCACGTTCGATCGCAAGGCTGGAGGGGTGGGGAGGTCAGGAAATCCTTGGGCAATGTTGAGGGCGCCACATTCGGTGGCGAGTGCCGACATCTCCGTGAAAATGGTGGTGCCCACGTGAGGCATTTTGGAGCGCGGCATGCGCGGGCGAGAAGTGCTCATCGGATGACGGCAAATTTGACCACGGCGCCTTCTTTGCCGTTTCGGTCGGTGGCAAAGGCCAAATACACGCCATACGGCGCGGGTTGTCCGTTGTCGAGAAGGCCGTCCCAAGTGGCGCGGCCTCCGTCGCTGCGAAGCTCGGCGATGCGGTTCCCCGCGACGTCCGTGATGTGCACGGTGCTTTGGTAAGCCAGGCCGTCAATGACGATGGGGCCTGTGTGGTCTGCACGGATGGGGTTGGGCATGACGCGCACGTCTTCCATGTCCCGGTCCCAATTGGTCGCCTCCCCGCGGTAGGACAACAGTCCGACGGCTGTGCCGATGTAGACTTCGCCCGAGCCGTAGTCCATCGCGATGTCCTGAATGTCGTTGGAGGGGAGGGGGCTGTTGTCCACGGTGAAATGGTGGTCGGTGGTCAGGCCGTCCGCCGCCAGAACGTAGACCCCTGAACCTGCGGTGCCCACCCATTTCCGGTTGCCCGCGTCGATGATCATGCTTTGGATGACGTCGGTCTCGAGCAAGTACTGGAGGTTGCCGTCTTGGGAAATGAGGATCTGGCTTGCGTTGACGTCGTCGCCAAACACGGTCGAGCTCTGATAAAAGACGCAAGGGCCGTTTGCCGTTCCCACCCAAATCTCTTCATCCAAGTCCTCTTCGATGCAAAACACATCGTTTGAAGACAGGCCGCCTTGGCCTTGGGCGGTGGTCAGGATGGTCCAGTTGTCGTCTCCGGGGAACTTGGGCGTGCCTGCAGGGTCGTACACCAACACCCCCTTCCCGCGGGGAAGCACCACCCAGACGTAGCCATCTCGGGTCACTTCCACGTCTCCAAACAACAGGGATTGCCCTTGGTCTCCGAGGTTCATGCTCGTCGTCTCTCCGTCGGGGGTCATCACGTGAAGGCATTGGGTCGTCCAAGGCGTGGTGAACCACAGGTTGCCGTCCGTGTCAAAATCCACCCCACTCACGGCCGAGCGCGGGGACCCACCCACTTCGGACAGTTCAATGCTCGAGTTGGTGGCGTTCAGCACCCGGACCACCTCTCCGTCGCGCAATTCCAGCAGGCCTTCCTCGTAGGACGAGAACACCACGTGGGTGGGGTCTGTGGGGTCGATGCTTACATCCATGATGTCCTTGACATCGGCGATGTCGTTCGCGCTTTCAGGAAGGGATGGGATGTGCCATGCCCGGTCGCTGAATTGGTGGAGGCCGTCGGACCGAAATTTGGGCGTCCAAGAGGCACTGACCCCACCTGTGGCAATCCAAAGGTTGTCGTTCCAGCAGTCCATCCGGCGCACCGCAGCGTTGGGCGGACCCAAGGGGCGGTTGGTGCGGGTGGGGATGCTCAGTGCGGACGGCTGAGGGGTCCATGTCACGACGCCGCCCACGGTGCTCGCGAGCCAAACGCGGCCGAGGGCATCTCCCGACCCCAGGGTCAAACCTTGCACATTCACAAATGCAGGGAGTGGATCGTTGATCGCCACCGATTCACCCTCGACGTCCCATCCCCAGGCCTGACAGCAGGAAGCCACGAGCAAGCCTTCCGCTCTGGTGCCATCCGCGGCAAGAATCCAAGGCCCTTCCGCCAGGCCTCCCCAAGGCAGACCGTCTTCATCCCAACCGGGCATCACTTCCCAAAGGCCGTCATCCGTGCCGCGCCAGAGCACGGCGTCGTCGCTCTCGGGGACTTCGGTGGCCATCCACCACGTGTCTGCGAAGCGCTTCAACGCCAGTACAGCTCCGAGGTCAGGCGCGAGCGACCAAGGTTCCCAACGGTCGGGATTGGCGAGGAAGGGGTCGGATTGGGAGGCGGTCAAGACACCGAGGTCCGTCCCCACAAGCCATTGGCCTTCAAACGCCATCACGCAGCGGGCATCCACAGGAACGTCGGCCGGTGTGAGGCTCCACGTGTCCGCGATTTCCTGTTTCTCGAGGTCGAGGACGATCACCCCGACCGCCGACGACAGATATGCCTCATCTCCTACGATGGCGACGGCTTGGATGCGCTTGCTTCCCACGACTTGGGCAATGCGTAAATCGGGAATGTTGGTGACGCCCCAGCTGCTGCGGAGGTCGATCCCTCCGTCGTCATAGGCCACCACCCACTGGTCGCGAAGGGCGTCGTACCCGAGGGCAGTGGGGTTGCTCTGGCTCAGCCCCTGGCCCTTGACAAAGCGTGACACTTCATAGGTCGCGGTGTCCACAGAAAACAAGGCATTGGGTGTTCGGGCAACGACTTCGCCGTTGGCGAAGATGACTTCTTCCGCAGCACCGTAGGGAAAGTGGTCCCGCCAGCTCGACACTTCGTATTGGGCCCACAGGTCACCGCCGCCCACCAGGGTCGCAAACCAAGCGACAAGCAGGGTCGATTTGTGGGAGGCGAACAACGAGGAGGATGTGAATCGAGGCATGGACGAGGACATGACGCAACGAAGGTCGGGATATTGTGCTCTCCTTGACACGATGGAGTCTCGACGAAGAACCTCAGCCGGCGTGTTTCCAGCGGAACGCATCTGCGCCTTCGCTTTCGAGCAAGGACAGGGCTTCTTCTGAGGCGAGCCCGTAACGGTAGCCCTGCTTTCCGTAGGTGCCTTCCACAATGCCCCAAACCGTCAACAGCGCGAGCAAGTCTTCGGCATCTTCGAATTCCATGCGTGCGGTGCGCGCCACTTGGGGAAACCGCAATTGCTGACCATCGCGCCACCGCTTGAAAAGGCGCCCAACGTACTCGTCGTAACGGAACTCAGAACGGTCCATGCGCATCTCGTACTGCCACACCTTGATCATGACCGGAGAAGCTTTGTGGATTTTGTCATCTTTCCGCAAAAAGGCCTGCCAGCGGTCTTTGGACTTGCCGGTTTGTTCTGCCCGCTCGGGAAGCTCGACGTAATGGGGACGTTGCGGACTCCGAGGCACCTTGATTTCAAGCACGCTCAAATACCCGTGCTTCCAAACCTGCGATTCGAAGGCGACTTCGGGTTTGCAGTGCATTTGGGCGGCGCATTGCAGCATGTGGAATTCCTCTTCCACATTGCACCCCGCGACTTCGCCATTGTCTCGGACGCCGATGAGCAGCCGACCGCCTCCCGTGTTCGCAAACGCGGTCAAGGTCTTGGCGATTTTTTGGGGGTCGTCCACGCGCAGTTTGAAGTCCTGATGTTGGTGCTCCCCTTCGTCGATCATGCGCAGGATGTAGGACATGAAGTGAAGGTAGGACGGAAGGGGGGAATTGTGTACTTTTGCACCGGAAAGACATGACGACGACAGGGATGGAGGCCACGAGGCCTCTTTTTTGTCTCACAAACTTTCGTGTTGCCGTCCATCTCTCCCCAAAGCACAGCCGTGATCAACAAAGAACACATCCAAAGCCTCGCCGAAGCGCACCTCGAAGGAACTCCCGGGTTTCTCGTGGATGTCGTGGTGTCTGACGGCAGCAACATCCGTGTGATTGTCGACCACGACGAAAACACCTCCATCCAATTTTGCATGGGCCTCAGCCGCCACATCGAGTCCTCTCTGGACCGCGAGTTGCAAGATTTTTCCTTGGAGGTCCTTTCCCCCGGCTTGGACCAGCCGCTCAAGCTTCATCGCCAATACGTGAAGAACGTGGGCCGTGAGGTGGCGGTCATGCCCATCGAGGGGGCGAAGGTGGAGGGCCTGCTGACCGGTGTGGAAGAGGATCACTTTGTGGTTCAAACCCGCGAGAAGCGCCGCATCGAGGGCCGAAAGGCCAAGGCGTGGTTCGAAGAGGACCACACCTTCAAGTTCTCGGACGTGCATTGGACCAAAGTGAGCATCTCGTTTAACAACAAACCGCGGGCGTGAGCCCCCTAACCTGAGTCAACATGCAGTTGAACTTGCTGGAATCGTTTGCAGAATTCAAGGAATTCAAGAACGTCGACAAAGAGACTTTGATGGCCATTTTGGAAGAGGTCTTCCGAAACATGATCATCAAGAAATACGGGTCGGACGAAAACTTCGACATCATCATCAACCCTGAAAAAGGTGACTTGGAGATCTGGCGCAACCGTGAGATTGTGGAGGACGGAGAGGTCGAGGACGAGAACATGGAAGTGGCGTTGAGCGAAGCCTTGAAAGTCGAGGACGACTTTGAAGTGGGGGAGGAACTCTCTGAGGAAATCAAGCTCGAGAGCTTTGGCCGTCGGAACGTGTTGTCCCTGCGCCAAAACCTCGCCGGCCGCATCCTCGACATGGAAAAGGACGCCCTGTACCAGAAGTACAAGGAGCGCGTGGGCGAGGTGGTCACTGCCGAGGTGTACCAAATCTGGAAGCGTGAGATGTTGCTCGTCGACGACGAAGACAACGAAGTGGTGATGCCACGTGAGCACCAAATCCCCGGAGACTTCTTCAAGAAGGGGGACAATGTGCGTGCCGTGGTGGCTGCCGTGGAAATGCGCAACAACACCCCGCGCATCATCTTGAGCCGCACTGCTCCTGAATTCCTCGAGCGCCTCTTCGAAATGGAAGTGCCTGAGATTTACGATGGCCTGATCACCATCAAGAAGATTGTTCGTTCGCCAGGCGAGCGCGCCAAAGTCGCGGTGGAGTCCTACGACGACCGCGTCGATCCGGTGGGCGCATGCGTCGGCATGAAGGGATCCCGCATCCACAGCATTGTCCGTGAATTGCGCAACGAAAACATCGACGTCATCAACTACACGGCCAACGAGGAACTCCTCGTGCAACGTGCGTTGAGCCCTGCCAAGATCACGAGCATGGCGCTGCACGCCGACACAGGCAAAGCCGAAGTGTACCTGAAGCCGGACCAAGTGAGCTTGGCCATCGGCAAGGGCGGCAACAACATCAAGCTCGCTGGATTGCTGACGGGCTACGACATCGACGTGTACCGCGAGGACGACGAGGTCAACGAAGACGTTGAATTGAAAGAGTTTGCAGACGAAATCGACGAGTGGATCCTCGACGAATTTGTCAAAATTGGATGCGACACCGCACGTTCGGTCTTGAACCTTGACGAGGAGGACCTCGTGAAGCGCACAGACCTCGAGGCGGAAACCATCCGTGAAGTGGTGTCCATTTTGAAAGCGGAACTCGACGCCTGAGTTATCCATAATCAGGCGCCGACAACGCGCCGCGACACCCGCCCCCCCCAAGCTCTTTGTCCCTAATTTCACACAGAATTTTCCCTACATGGCCGAATCAAACAAACCTGTACGCCTGAGCAAAGTCGCCCGCGAGTTCAACCTTGGCATGACCACCGTGGTTGAGTTTTTGGCGTCCAAAGGCATCGAGGTCGAGGCCAAGCCCAACACCAAGTTGGACCCCGAGACGTATGCCTTGGTGAAGTCCAATTTCCAGGGAGACAAGGAAACCAAGGAAAAGGCCCAAGCCACCTCGGCCACCATTCAGGAACGTGAAAGCATCACCTTGGCCAGTGCCAAAAAGCGCGTGGCGGCCAAGCAGGAGGAGGAAGAGCCTGAAATTGACTTGAGCCAATTCCGCAAGAGTGAAGCTGCGCCCGTGGTCAAGCGCACCCAACCTGTGGAGACGCCTGCACCGCCTGCTGCGGAAGCGCCCAAAGCCGAGGAAGAACCTGCACCTGCCCAGGAGGCTGAAGCCAGTCCTGAACCGGCTGCCCAAGAAGGCCCCAAGGTGGTTGGAAAGGTGGACCTCGAGGCGTTGAAGCCCAAGAAGACCGCCAAGAAGGCGGCTGCCCCCAAGAAGGAGGAGAAGCCTGCCGAGGAAAAGCCCAAGGCCCAAGAGACACCAGCCGCGAAGCCGGAAGCGCCTAAGGAGGAAGAGCCTGCTGCATCGAAGGAGCCTGAAGTCATGCGTGCCAAAGTGGAGAAGCTCTCCGGTCCCACGGTCGTGGGCAAGATTGAGCTTCCCGTGGAGCGCAAGAAGACCAGCACGAAGCCTGGTGAAGATGGAAAGCGGAAGCGCGTGCGTGTGAAGAAAGTGGACGTGTCGAAGGCGGGGGGCGCTGGTGCGCGCGACGCCCGAGGACGTGGCCGCCGCAATGAGCCGAAGAAGGAAGTCAGCAAGGAAGACATCCAAAAGGAAATTCGCGCCACGCTCGCCCGCATGAGCGGCGGCAAGAAGTCGAAATCCTCCAAGCTGCGCCGTCAAAAACGCGATGCCATCCAGCAGCGTCAAGACGAGAGCAACTTGCAGTCGCAGCTTGAAGAAAGCATCTTGAAGTTGACGGAGTTCGTCACCGTGGCTGAATTGGCCACGATGATGGACCGCGGCGTCAACGACATCATCTCTGCGTGCATGACGCTCGGCATCATGGTGTCGATCAACCAGCGCTTGGATTCGGAGACCATCACCATCATCGCCGAGGAGTTTGGCTACGAAGTGGAATTCGTCAGCGCGGAGGTGGAAGAGGCCATCGTCGTGGAGGAAGACTCCCAAGACGATTTGGTGTCACGTCCTCCGATTGTGACGGTCATGGGCCACGTCGACCACGGAAAGACGTCGTTGCTCGACTTTGTCCGCAAGGCAAACGTCATTGCGGGTGAAGCCGGCGGCATCACCCAGCACATCGGTGCCTACGCCGTGGAGCTGGAGAGCGGAAAGAAAATGACCTTCCTCGACACCCCGGGTCACGAGGCCTTCACGGCCATGCGTGCACGCGGTGCCCAGGTCACGGATTTGGCCATCATTGTGGTTGCCGCGGATGACCGGGTCATGCCACAAACGAAGGAAGCCATCAACCACGCCCAGGCTGCGGAGATTCCCATGATTTTTGCGATCAACAAGGTGGACCGCGAGACGGCCAATCCCGACCGCATCAAGCAGGAGCTCGCAGAGATGAACATTCTCGTGGAGGACTGGGGTGGCAAGTACCAGTGTCAAGAGATCTCGGCCAAGTTTGGCACCAACATCGATGAATTGCTCGAAAAGGTGTTGCTCGAGGCGGAGATGTTGGACCTGAAGGCAAACCCTGAGAAACGTGCCTTGGGCACCGTGGTGGAAAGCAGCTTGGACAAGGGCCGTGGTTACGTGACCAACGTGCTTGTCGAGGCAGGAACCCTCCGCGTGGG
>JBMZAL010000039.1:0-9819 GCA_049611325.1 Flavobacteriales bacterium | reverse complement strand
TGCTGGGTGTAGCCTGGGGTTTTGTTGTAATTGGATTTGGGCCGAGCCAAATCAATCGGCGCGTGCGCCACATTCAAATCGCCACAACAAACCACAGGCTTGTCCGCATCGAGTTCCTTCAGGTAATCCCGGAAGGCCTCATCCCACGTGCCGCGAAAGGGCAGGCGCTTGAGGCCTGAGCTGGAATTGGGGGTGTACACCGTCACGAAGTGGAAGTCCTCAAATTCCAAACGAAGAACCCGCCCCTCTTGGTCCAAGGCTTCAACGCCAATGCCTGCTTGAATGCTCAGGGGGGTGTGCTTCGTGAGCACGGCCGTCCCGGAGTAGCCTTTTTTGACTGCGGAGCTCGAGTGCACCTCGTAGGAATCCCAACCAAACAAGGCTTCACGCACTTGGTCGTCTTGGGCTTTGGTTTCCTGCAAGCCGAGAACGTCAGGCGCCAGGGCGTCGATTTGGTCTGTGAATCCTTTTTTCACCACGGCACGCAGGCCGTTGACATTCCAACTCATCAATCGCATTGCGGGAAGAGGGCATCGGGGCGTTGTGCCCAGCGGGCGGCCAATTCGAGGACTTCATCCAACGAACCTTGGGCCAGCAGGGTGTCGCCGGTTTGGTACAAATGGTTCAGATACGCTTCTCCCGTTTGGAATTCGGAAGAGGGCTCCATGTTCAAGAATTGCGACGCATCAGGGCATGGATGGATGTGCATCAAGGTGTACCCCGATGTCTCGGGATCAAACCCCGCCACCAACATGCCCTCGACGTCATGTCCCAGCTCCACCGGGACGGGCAGCCTCAAGAAGAAGGCACTCCACGGGCCCATGTAGCCCATGCTGAAGTAGGGGTAGAGCCAGGGCTTGGGGTACAATCCAAGGGATTTCAGCCCGGTCATCAACGCTTCCGTGGCTTCGCGGATTTTGAAGGACGTCGTGGTCTCAGGCTTGAAATTCTCCAGCTTCGCCCAGCGTTTGTTGGCGGTGTAATGCTCCATTGCTCCCAGCTTCAACTTGTAGTCGAAGTCGGATTGCTGGTCGAGGATGTATCCTGGATAGAACCACTTTCGTCCAGTGCGCTTCCCGTATTCGGCCTCCTTCAGCAGGGTGTAGGTGCCCAAACTGTATTTGCCGTATGCTTCGTCATAGAGTCCGAGCAGACTGGCCATGCTTTGGTCCCCCAAGTCGAAGTAGCTCACCGCGATCAAACGGTCTCCGTCATATACGCAGACCTCACGGGTGTCGAACACGGTGCCTTGAAATCCGGCACTGAGGTACTCGGAAAGCGTGTTGTGAATGAATCCCTTGAATCTCGCTTTGTGTTGGGCGTAGAGCGCTTCTTTGTTCGCGTTGGGTTGGGCGTGGCCGTAGGTCACGGTGAACCTGGATTCCACGCGTCTCATGACTTTGCGCTGGCGCGCGGTGGGCGTGTAGTTCTCCAGGTTCATGCGGATGTTGACCACGCTGAACAGGCGTTCGTCGATGCACAACAAGTCCATCTTGTACAACATCACAGATCCACGAAACCACCCTGACGCGAGGTACTGGTCGTACCGGGCGCGGGAGAGGCTGCGGGGGAAATGCGTTTGAACAAGCATGGACAACGAAGGTACGGGTCAGCCAATCACAGCCAACGTTGCACGAAGCGTGCGAGAGACAAACTCAAGCCGTTGAAAGGGGGGAAGGTCAGTGGAAGCACGTTGAACCGAGAGGTCTGTTTCAACACAGACCGCATGTTGGAAAAGGCTTCGAATCCCGCCAAGCCATTGGTCCGCCCCATGCCACTCGTTTGGATGCCCCCAAAGGGCAAGTTGGGGTTGGCGACGTGCAGCACCACTTCGTTGATGCCCGTCGTGCCCGCGGGAATGATGCGCATCCACTCGGCAATTTGGGTGTCGTTTTTGGAAAAGAAGTACATGGCCAGAGGGTGGGGGTTCGCATGAACAATCTGTTGGACCTCTTGGGGTTCGCGCCAAGTCATGACAGGCAACACCGGGCCAAAAATCTCCTCTTGCATCACCTTCATGTCCAGCGTCACGTTTTCCAAAATCGTGGGGGCAATCCGACGCGTCTCCTTGTCCCAAGTGCCGCCGTGGGCGACGTGGGCCCCTTTTGCGACGGCGTCTTCAATCAGCCCCACAACCCGCTGGAAATGGTGGTCGTTGACCATATGGGAACGCTGGGCGGACGTCAATTGCGTGGCCTCTTCGTCGCCGTACATCTCGGCGAAGCGCGCTTTCATCGCTGTGATGAAAGGCTCTGAGATGGATGCCTCGACGACTGCATAATCGGGCGCGATGCAGACTTGCCCGTTGTTGAGGCATTTGCCCCAAGCCATGCGGCGGGTGGCGTCCGCAAGGTGCGCCGTGGCATCCACCACGGCCGGACTCTTTCCACCCAGTTCCAAGGTCACTGAAGCCAAGTTGTCCGCGGCGGCCTTCATGACTTTTTTCCCGATGTTGGTGCCACCTGTGAAGCAAATGTGCTGGAAGGGCAGGGACGTCAGGAATGCACTGACCTTAGGTCCTCCTTGAACCACAGTCACGTGTTCCTCGGGGAGGGCGTGGGACACGATGGACGCAAGGACCTTGGACGTTTCCGGGGTATGCTCTGAGGGCTTGACAATCACGCGGTTTCCTGCCGCGAGCGCGCTGACCAACGGGCGCATGGTCAAGATCACGGGGAAGTTCCAAGGTGAAATGATGAGCACGTGTCCCTTGGGATTCGCCTGCACAAAGGACCGCGTGCCGATCATCGCAAGTCCAGTGTCCACGGGCCGAGGCGCCATCCAACCACGCAAGTGCCGACGGGCATGCTGAATCTCCGCCTTCAAGGGGTAAATCTCCTGCAAGTGCACTTCTTCACGGGGTTTGCCAAGGTCGGCTGCCAGCGCCTCAATCAAGGCGCCTTCGTGTGCGAGCACGGCGTTCCAAAGGCCTTGAAGTTGGTCACGGCGCTCAGCGGCTGTGGGCACGGCGTGCAGCATGCTTTGCTGCCGTTCAAAGAGGGATTGCAGGTGTTCCATGGGGGGCTGCCAAAAGTAAGGCGCCTTCGTCCCCAAATGTTCATTGCGATTCTTGCGTCAATTGAGCCCAAATGGCCAGCACTTGCGGAAGTAGCGCATCCTTCGGACCATTGCGAAGAACATGGTCGGCCCTGTTCACGCGTTGGGCTTCGGTCCACTGCCGCGCAAGACGCGCTTGCACCTCAGACTCTGAAGGCACGGCTTGGCCGAGCTGCCTCGCACGCTCTTGCGCCCGGCGAATGCGCAAGGCCTCGGGGGCTTCCACAGTGAGGGTGACATCACACGTGGCGTCGCTTCCCGATTCGAACAAAATGGCGGCTTCCCGAATGACCACAGGGGCGTGGGGCTGGCCTTCAAGCCAAGAGGAGAATGCGCGTCCCACGGCGGGGTGGACTTTCGCTTCCAGCCAGGCGAGTTCATCGGGATCCGAAAAGATCACCTCCGCCAACGCTTCTCGATTCACATCCACCATCCGCCCGTCTTCGTCCAATTTGGCGATGCGCGGTCCCCAACGGTCAAGGGTGGCTTGTTGCAAAGTGGCGTCCGTTTGATACAGCCGTTTGGCTGCAGAATCGGCATCCCATGTCGGAGCACCCAAGGCTGCAAACATCCGCGTGACCAGGCTTTTTCCGGCTGCCATGCCGCCCGTCACGCCCACCACCATCGGGCGGGAAGCGTGTTCAGGAGAACGTTGACGGACCTTGGACATGGTGCAAAGGTGCACCTTCTTCACACGTTGCCCACAGGTCCGCCCAAAATGAAGCCCACTTGTTGACCTTTGCGGCATGGCTCATCTTCTTGCTCCTTCCTTGCTCGCCGCCGATTTCGCGAACCTTCAACGCGATGTCGAGTTGGTCAATGCTTCTGCCGCCCATTGGTTTCACCTCGATGTGATGGACGGGGTGTTTGTCCCCAACATCAGCTTTGGGATGCCTGTGATGGAGGCCATTGCGCGCCACGCCAAAAAGCCACTCGACGTGCATTTGATGATTGTCGACCCCGACCGTTACATCGACACGTTTGCCAAGTTGGGTGCAGATGTGCTGACCGTCCATGCCGAAGCGTGTACTCACCTGCACCGTACCCTTGGCGCCATTCGTGCCGCAGGCATGAAGGCGGGGGTGGCCTTGAATCCGCACACGTCCGTCGAAGGCCTTCGCGATGTGGCCAACGAGTTGGACTTGGTGTGTTTGATGAGTGTGAATCCTGGGTTTGGAGGTCAATCTTTCATCGATCGGACCTACGCCAAAACACGCGCCTTGCGTGCCATGCTTGAAGAAGAGGGGGCTTCAGATGTCCTCATTGAAATTGACGGTGGCGTCGGCAACGGCAATGCAAAAGCCTTGGTGGAAGCCGGGGCCAATGTGCTCGTGGCCGGTTCTTCGGTGTTCCGCGCCGAAGATCCGATGGAAGCGGCACGCCAGCTGGCAGAATTTTGAGTTGACCCTGCGGTCATGAGGACAGGCATCTTCGGCATCGCAGCGACCCGGCCTGTGACGTTGCCGGGAGATGCGCTCCACCTTGGGGTGGACGGATTCCACTTGGCCTTGGCTTTCCGAAAGCCCTTTCATGCCGTCCAAAAGGCCGTGCTTCACGCGGAACCACATGGCATCTTCGGCGCCCACGGGGTCTGGTTGAATGCACCCGACAGGGATTGGCATGATCCTCAGTCCAAATTTTTCCTGAGGTCTGCAGTGGCTTCTGCGGCAGGATTTGCAGAAACAGAAGGGCCACTCCAGGGCGTCCACGGCGACGGCATCGAGAAGACGTTGCAACTGCACGTCGATGTGGCGCGACAACACCCTCTGTACTGGACGACTTGCACATGGGGCATCCTGTTCGCGTACAGTGTGGAGCAGCTTGTGGCACTCATGCGTGCCCATGACGTGCCGGTCACGCCAGATGAGGAGGGCGCGGGGTTGTTGCTGACCTACGGGAGCATCCTTGGCACGCGGACGCTGGTTCGAGGCGTGCACAAATTGATGCCAGGCCAAACCCTCACCTGGACGCCCGATGCCGTAACCACCGAAGAGCGCATGCCTCTGGAGGAGATTGAGCGGGACATCGACGGGTTCAAGGAGGCCACGTCACTGCTCGACGACGCCTTCCACGATTCGGTGTCACAGATGGTGGTGGTCAACCGTGAAGCAGGGTGTGGCCAGCACAACTTGCTCAGTGGGGGGTTGGACTCTCGGTTGGTGGCCTTGGCCACTGCGCGACACCTCGACGGTGCGCCCTTGTCCACCCTGTGTTTTGCGGCCAAGGACTCCCTGGACGCATCCATCAGTGCGTCTTTGGCCCAAGAACACGGCTGGAAGCATCGGGCCCATGACCTTGGTCAAGGTGAATACATGATGGACACAGAAACGGTGGGGGAGTACGACGGCTGTGTCAACCACCTGGCCAGTGCCCACCATCGGCATGCGTTGTCCGAAGAGCGGCTCCCCAACATGGGGTTGCTCGGTTCCGGGCAAGGGGCGAACGTTCTGTTGACGGACAACCACAAATGGGGGGCAAGCGGATCGCAGGTGTTGCACGCCATGACGTTGAATGCCGCGACCCGTGGAGCGTGCTTTGACGCAGCGGAAGAGGCATGGCTTTCGACCCCCGATGTTCAGCGATTCAAGATGGTCAACAGGGGGTTTTTGTACACCAACTCTGGGGCCTACAGCACGGCCGCCTTTGGGGTGTTGTGGTCTCCGTTCACCTCGGGACAATTTGTGCGTGCTGCGCTTCGTTTGCATCCCGACATCGTGAATGGACAACGGGCATATTTGACGTGGCTGGCCGAGCGATTCCCCGCAGCCACGCATCACGTTTGGGAACGCTACAATGCGAAACCCGTGCTCGGTGCGCGTTTGCGTCGCGCGCAGGCACGGGCCCTTTGGGGCGCACGTCTTCGCCGGGTCTTGCCTCTGCGCATGCCCAAATCAATGTCTCCCATTGAGTTGTGGTTGGGTTCCTCGGCAGAAATTCAGCACTTTTACAACGACACGTTCCACCGGTTGTCTCCTTGGTTGCGACATTACCCTTCCTTGGAAGCCACTGTGGTTCGCGATTTTCCAACGATGAATGCCATGAACAAAGCCTCCGTCTTGACCTTGTTGTTGGCCACCGAAGCATGGTTTGACGCGTGAGTTCGGTCGATTACGTCAAGGCATTTTTGCGGCGCCACGGCCATTGGATGATGGCGGCGAACGTCGTCACGAAGTTGCTCGGATTTGCGGCGGTGGTGTTCGTGACGCGAAACACCACGGAAGGGGAATACGGGGCCTATTCCTACGCCATGAACTTGGTCGGGGCTGTGGTGCCCTTCATGGGGTTTGGCGCCTACCAGGCGTTTCTGCGCTACGCGTCGGATGCGGCGGGGCAACGGGCGAAAAAAACGCTGTTTGCATATGCCTTTTCTCGGGGTGTCGTGGCTTCCCTCGGGCTCATTGCGGTGCTCCAGTTGCTTGCATCGCTGTTGTGCGGAGCCATTCCGGAAAGCGTGGCGGCCTTTCGCATTGTGTCTTTTGTGGTGCTGACCACCCTGGTCATGGAGTACGTCAAGAGCTACGCGCGGGCCATGCACTTGAATCACATTTCCGCCCGCATCGATGTGACGTATGCCTTGATTTTGGTCACCGCCACGGTGGGGTTGACGTTGGGCATGGGCATCTTGGGGTACGCCGTCGCGGTGGCCTCGGCGCCATTGCTGGCGGCGTTGGGATTCGGCTTCAAGATGGGCTTGTTTGGCTGGCGATGGGAGGCACTTGATTCGAGGTATGCCGGATTTTGGTCTTACGGGGTGTTCACCACCGTGGGCGCCTTGTTGGCCCAAACGTTTTACTCCGTCGACGTCTTCCTCATTGGTCATTTGGTGGGGGAGAAGGCCTCGGCCGTGGCCATCTACAGGGTGGCGTTGCTCATCCCCATGGCCACCTCTGTGTTGCCCATTTCTGTGGCCGCCACCGATTTTGTCAAGAATGCACACCAAAAGGACAATCCCCAGGCCCTCCGTGCCTACATGCGAGGCTATTGGAAAACCTTTGGGCTGTTGTCGTTCGCGGCACTTGGGGTGCTGTGGTGTCTTTCACCATGGCTGTTGACCGTCTTTGGTGCGTCGTACGCGGAAGGCGCCACGGTCATGCGGGTGTTTCTCCTCGGATCGCTCGGGGCGCATTGGTTGCGCGTTCCTTATGGCCACTTGTTGTCTGCCGTGGGGCGGGCAGATTTGAACACTTATGTGAACGGCTTGGTGTTGGCCGCGACCGTTCCCTTGTGTTGGTGGGCGATTCCAGCGCATGGCATTGTAGGCGCAGCAGGGGCGATGGCCACCATGTTGTGGGTGTCAGGCGGGCTGTACGCGTTGGTGTTTGAGCTGCACCTCCGGCGTCAGTCGCAAGTTTGACCCACCAAGGTCAGCAGCAGCAGCAAATCCCCGATGCCGACCGCGCCATCTTCATTCAGGTCGGTCGCACATGCTTCGATGCAGGAAATCTCAGAGAGCAAAGGCAAGACGTCTGAAGTCCCGACGGCCCCGTTCAGGTCAAAATCGCCAGGCATGGGTTCAAAGACCATGTGGTGCATTACGCTGCAAGTGGTGACCCCATTCCATGTGGCATGCATGACCAAGTCCCCCATGCTGGGTTCCCATTGAAAGTCGTTGTTTACCTCGATGGATTGTCCGGTTTCACTCTGCCAGTGCACCTCGAAAGGCGAAAGGACTTCCGGGGCCAAGTTGAGGGGCGCAGGGCTGCTGCACACCACGTGTTCGACCTCGGACAGAGGGCAGGGAGAATGCCCTTCCAACAGCACATGTTGTGCCATGGGGGTCAAGCCATGGGTGGTCGCGAGAAAACGCTCCTGAAGCCCAGATGGCCAATGCACCATGACCTCTAGTGGCGTTTGGGTTCTCAGCCCAAACAACTCCACCTCGTTCTCTTGGCTGAGGTAGTTCTCGCCGGCATGCACAATCCGCGATTGGACCGTGCTCTCGGTGACGAGGTCGATTTGGCTTCCAATGGCTGGCCGGTTGCTCAGGGTTCCTTCCAACGCAATGCCAATGCTTTGATTGCCGTTGTCAAATCCGCTGTTCATCCAGATCCGCACCACGTGGTTGCCGATGTTGTGCATGACAAAATCAATCCATCCGTTGCGGTCAAAGTCGGCCGATGCCACGACATGGGAGTTAAGGTAGTCGGTGTCGTAAACCTCGGTTTCGAAAGGCTCAAAGGCGAAGGCGGCTTCTGGTCCGTGGTTCTCGTAGAGGTAATTCTCTCCGTATGGCGAGAGGAAATCGTGCTCTGTGACAAACAGGTCCAAATCGGTGTCGTTGTCCACGTCCATCCACAACGCTCCCCAGCAGAATCGGTCAAAATTCAAGCCGTGGTTGGCTGAAAGCTCATCGAACGTATGGTCCTGCCCTTGAACGAGAAGCTTGGAACCCAAGCCATCGCCCCCAAAGTGGGTGTTGGTGTGGAACAAATCCTGCAGTCCGTCCTGGTTCATGTCGCCAAGCGAAGCGGACATGCAATCCATGACCAAATCCATGTTGTAATCCGTTGCGACGTCAATGAAGGTGCCGTTTCCTTGGTTTTGGAAGAGTGCATTCGCGCCATTCTTGTCGTTGATGACGAAGATGTCCTGCCAACCGTCGCCGTTGTGGTCCCACCAAATGCTTTGAAAACTCAGGCGAAGGTGGATGTCGATGCCTGAAGATGTGCTCACGTTGGTGAACACAAAATCCCCATCGTTCCTCAACAAGACATTTCTGTCGGCGGGGGTTTCTGTCATGGGGAATTCGAGGTAGCGACACAAGTGCAAATCGAGGTCGCCGTCGTTGTCCATGTCGCCAAAAGACACCCCGGCAGCTTCTGTAAAATCTTGCGGCAGCCCTGAGCCGAGGCCAAAGGCGTTGGTCATGTCTGTGAAAGCCAGTCCGTCATTTCGAAAGAGGCCACACTTGCCATTCGCCTCTTGGACAAACAAGTCGTCGTCCCCATCGTTGTCCAAATCAATCCACACAATGGCTTTGACTTCGCTGGTCATCTGCCATGGCAGGGTCACGAGGTCAAATCCCCCGTTCTGGTCGTTGGCCCAACTCCGAAGAATGCCGTTGGAGCTGCCCAAGGTCAGGTCGGGCCAGCCGTCGTTGTTCCAGTCCGCGGTGCTGACCGCAGCCCCATAAATGCCGTTCCAATTGGTTTGGGTGATGCCCAACTCAGGGGCCGCATTCTGAAACACTTGGGCTTGGACCGCGCCAAATTGAAGCGCAACCAACACACAAATCAGGGCAATGTGGCGACAGAACACAACCATTGAAAGCAGTCTCGCTCTCAATTTACGGGTTCAGTTCAACAGTCAGGTCTTTTTCGGAAAGAGATTGATGAATCGGGGCGAGTTCATCGTAGCTGCCACTTTTGACGTTGCACTTGCCTTTGAAGTGCACAATCATCGCGCATTGCTCCGCTTGGAGGGCGTCGTGTCCGCACGTGCTGATGAGGCACTCGATGACATGGTCAAACGTGTTGTGGTTGTCGTTGAACAAGACAATGTGCCATTCGTCGTCAAGCAGGACGTCGGTCAAGACGTCTTCTTGGGTCAGGGTGTCAGAACAGCGAACACGGAGCATGGTGCATTCTTTCGTGTCGTAAAGATAGCAGGTCATGCTTGCGTAAATGGACTTGGTGCCCCGAGTTGCGGGAATTCGAACTTGAACGGCATGAAGGTGTTCTTAATTGAGCACACGCTTCCATGAAAAAGAATTCCATCCTGATTGTTGGGCTCGGCGTACCGAGCGAATTGACCGACGTGTTG
>JBMZAL010000038.1:0-9848 GCA_049611325.1 Flavobacteriales bacterium | reverse complement strand
GGATCGGTGGGCAGCAGGGGACGGCGGGGCACGTCGCCGAAGACGTAATCCGTGCTGATGTGAATCAGGGAGATCCCGCCCGCATTGCATGCGTCGGCCACATGACGGACTGCAGTGGCGTTGACTTCAAAGGCCAACGGCTCCTCGGATTCGGCACGGTCCACCGCCGTGTAGGCCGCAGCATGGATGACCACGTCAGGCCGATGTGACGCCAAGGCCTCGAAGACGGCGGCGCGATCGCACACGTCCAGCGCCTCTTGACTCAAACCAATGAAGGTCACGTTGGGCCGGCCCTCGGCGCACGCACGAAGTCGGCTTCCGAGCTGTCCGCCCGCGCCCGTCACGAGAATGGTTGTGGTGCTGTCTGACATGTTCCATGCAAACTTGGCCCGAAACTTCCAACGTCTTTGGGGGCCACACTATCTTTGCGCCCCATGCGTTGTGAACAAGATGTTTGGCACGATGCTTGACTAACACTCCGCTGAATCACAAAGTGAACGACATGACACACGCACACATCAACCGCCTGCGCATGATTGCAGCCAGCCTTTTCTTGGCCTGTTGCGCTTCGGCCACTTGGGGACAGACCACCCCTGCCACCACAGAAGAGAAGCCCGAAGTGGACCTTCTTCTCAAGGAAAAGTGGCGTCACGTGGGGTTTCACCTCATCTCAGATGTCCCCGGTGACAACCTCGAATCTGTGCTCGACGAGCCGTCATACGGCTTCGCCTTGACGTACATGAAGCACGACCGCAAAGGCATTTTCGACGGGGGATTGGACCTCGGTTTCCAGCCCATTGGCGGGTTTGACACCACGGTGGTTGACGCCAACGGCGAGACGGTGGGACAACTCTACGTCCGCAATCAACTTGCCCACGCCCACTACCTCCTGCGCATGACGCTCTTCCAAAACTCCGGCTTCCAGCCGTTTGTAGAAGGCTACGCCGGGGTTCGGGGATCATTCCTGGGTGCACGCTTGGTGCTCGACGGAGAGGACGACCGCCAGCCCGTCAACGACGTGCCCTTCTTCTCTGCGAACTTCAACTATGGGTATGCCGCGGGCTTGCGCCTCCGACTCGGCAAGCGCAGCTTCATCACCGCACGCTATGCTCAAATGTTCCACCTTGAAGACGGCAACGTGGTTCAGGTCGCAGACCCCAACGGCATCGTCATTGGCGAGGATGGATCCGTGTCCAGCTCGACCACCACAAACGTGACGTTGCCCCCGCACTCTGTGCGTGTGGGATTGGCCATCAACCTCTGACACCTGGCTGCCCATCGAGGCAACTCAACTCTTTGATGTGCGCCCCTCAGTGGGCGCGCATCGCTTCTACGGGGGGCAGATTGGCTGCTTGCCTTGCAGGAGCGACGCCCGCGACCAATCCTGAGGTGACGGCCACACCGAGTGCGAGCAACACCCGTTTGGGCGCAATGTGGAGGATCATGCCCACGTCCATGGCGTTGACCACCCACACCAGAACCTGAATGGCGAACAATGCGAGCAAAGCACCAAACACACACAGGGTCACCGCCTCAAACAGGAATTGAATGAGGATGAAGGCGTTTTTGGCGCCGATCGCCTTTTGGACGCCGATGATTTTTGTGCGCTCACGGACCGACACGAACATGATGTTCGCGATGCTGAAGCAGCCCACAAGGATGGCGAACATGGCAATGAACCACCCGCCCATCGCAAGGTTGGTGAAAATGGAGTCCAAAATGCCCGTGAGCATGTCCATGCGGTTGACAGAAAAGTCCTCCTCCCGTCCCGGACGAACGCGCCGCACGGCCCGCAATTGTTGGATGAGTTCGTCTTCCAGCGCGGCCAATTCGACCCCGGGCTTGGCCTTGATCGCGATTTGGGACCCGTCGTCGGAACTGGGGTCGTAGAGACGTGGCGCAAACGCGGAGGGAACGAGCATGAATTCGTCAAGCCCCGTCGACACAACACTTTCCCCCTCCTCCGCCAGCACCCCGATCACCTCGATGCGCATGCCACGGACTTTCAGGGTTTGGCCCACACAGGTGTGACGCCCAAACAACTGCATCGCCACCTGATACCCAATGACTGCCACCGGGCGGCCTGCGGCGCTTTCTGAAGGTGTGAAGTAGCGCCCGTGTTCGATGTTGAGGCTGATGACTTTGTCGTAATCGTGCGAACCCGATCCCACCACCACGCCGGGCATGCGGTTGTTGCCAGCCTCGGCATCCATGAAGGTTTTGGTTTGGAACATGCCCGCCGAAGCCAGCGTCATGCGCGGCATCAACAGCTCGAGGTCTCGTTCCGTCGGTGGACGGCGCTGGACGTACTTCCACCAAGGGTAATCTCCCCCGGAAGACCATGGCCATTTGGTGACGAACAACACGTCTTCGTCCAGCATGTTGAAGGTGTCGCGCAACTCCGATTCCAAACTGTCGACCACCGTGAACACGGCGCTGATCACAAAGATGCCGACCATCACCCCGAGGAGGCTCAAGAGGGTGCGCAAGCGGTTGACCAAAATGGCCTGCCAAGCGAACGACAAACTCTCTCGAAACAGCCTGAACCAAAGCATGGAACGAAGCTACTGCGCAGGGCGGGGAATCCGCATGGGCCGTCGTAGATTTGCGGCTTTCTAACCCACCCCTCTTCTCGCCATGTCCGACGTCCGCCACATCAAATCCGCCCTCATTTCCGTGTTCCACAAGGATGGCCTCGAGCCGATTGTGGCTGAGCTCAAGCGCCTTGGCGTGACGATTTACTCGACTGGTGGCACCCAGGCCGCGATTGAAGCGATGGGGGCAGAGGTGGTGCCCGTGGAATCGGTGACGGACTACCCCTCCATTTTGGGCGGCCGTGTGAAGACGTTGCACCCCAAGGTGTTTGGCGGCATTCTCAACCGTCGTGACCACGAAGGTGACCAAGCCCAAATGGCGGAGTACAACCTCCCCAACATCGACTTGGTCGTGGTGGATTTGTACCCCTTCGAAGCCACCGTGGCCAGCGGCGCCTCGGAAGCCGACATCGTGGAGAAAATCGACATCGGCGGCATCGCCCTCATTCGTGGCGCGGCCAAGAACTTCAATGACGTGGTCATCGTGCCCTCGATGAACGACTACGGCGCCCTGGTGGACGTGCTGAAGCGCGATGGGGCCACCACCCTCGAAGAGCGAAAGGCCTTCGCCGCGCGCGGATTCCGCGTCAGCTCGCACTACGACACCATGATTCACGCGCACCTCAGCGGCACCAGCCTCAAGGGCGGCAGCGTGGACACCTTGAACGTCAGTGTGCCTCATTCCCGCGCACTGCGTTACGGCGAGAACCCCCACCAATCGGGTCAATACTTCGGAGACTTGGACGGTCTTCTGAAGCCCTTGCACGGCAAGGCCTTGTCGTACAACAACCTGCTCGATGTGGACGCCGCGGTGCAGCTCATGGAGGAGTTCCAAAACGACGCCCCCACGTTTGCGATCCTCAAGCACAACAACGCGTGCGGATGCGCCACACGTCCGACGTTGGCGGAAGCCTACGCCGATGCCCTGGCAGGCGACCCCACAAGCGCCTTCGGTGGCGTGTTGATCGCCAACCGCCCCATCGACGTGGAGACCGCCAACCTCATCCACACGCTCTTCTGTGAAGTGGTCATTGCCCCCGGGTTTGACGACGACGCCTTTGCCGTGTTGTCGCAGAAAAAGAACCGCATCTTGTTGGAGCGTCAGCCCGGCACCTTGCCCGGCGCAACGGTGCGATCGGCCTTGAACGGCTACCTCGTTCAAGAGCGCGACAACGGGATGGAAGCACCCGACACCTGGACCTGCACCACCGAGGCCAGCCGCCCCGAAAGTGCGGAGGACTTGCTGTTCGCCTTGAAGCTCGTCAAGCACACCAAGTCGAACACCGTGGTGTTTGCCAAAAATGGACAGTTGCTCGCGAGCGGCACGGGACAAACGAGCCGCGTGGACGCCTTGAAGCAAGCCGTAGAAAAGGCACAGGGCTTTGGGTTTGACCTCAAGGGGTCAAGCATGGCGTCGGACGCCTTCTTCCCTTTCCCCGACTGCGTGGAACTCGCGGCCGAGGCCGGGGTGACCGCCGTGATTCAGCCTGGGGGGTCCATCAACGACCAGAAGAGCATCGACGCGTGCAACGCCCTCGGTTTGGCGATGTACACCACCGGCGTCCGTCACTTCCGCCACTGATTCGACGGCCCATGGCCCTCGCGCTCGGGTTGGCCTTTTTTCACAACTGCACGGCCGCTCCACCCTCGGATTCACGAGAAAGTGGAACTTATCAACCATGGGCACAGAATGCCCTGAATTGCTGCGGTCCAAGGCCAGTGCCCGTCTACCTTTAGGGTATGGGATTGTTCGACTTCTTCACTCAGGAGATTGCCATGGATTTGGGCACGGCAAACACCATCATCTACTACCAAGACAAGGTAGTGGTGGATGAGCCGTCCATCGTGGCCAAAGACCGCATGACGGGCAACGTGGTGGCCATCGGCCGTCTCGCGCAGCAAATGCACGGGAAAACCCACAAAAACATCGAAACGATCCGCCCCCTGAAAGACGGAGTGATCGCCGACTTCGAATCGGCGGAACAGATGATCAAAGGGATGATCAAGCTCATCTCCGGTCGCAAGTCTTGGTTCAACCCGTCGCTTCGCATGGTCATTTGCATCCCCTCTGGCATCACCGACGTGGAGAAGCGCGCCGTCAAAGACAGCGCGGAGCACGCCGGCGGCAAAGAAGTCTACCTCATCCACGAACCCATGGCCGCCGCCATCGGCATCGGCATTGACGTGGAAGAGCCCATGGGCAACATGATCGTCGACATCGGAGGTGGAACGTCAGAAATCGCGGTGATTGCCTTGGGCGGCATCGTGACTGACACCAACATCCGCGTTGCCGGGGACGAATTCACCCACGACATCGAAGAGTACATGCGCCGTCAGCACAACATCTTGATTGGCGAGCGCACGGCCGAGCAAATCAAAATTGCCGTGGGCGCTGCCCTTCCCGAACTGGACAACCCGCCCGAAGACTACGCCGTGCACGGCCGCGACCTGATGACGGGCATTCCCAAGGAAATTGTCGTGACCTACTCGGAAATCGCCGGCGCCTTGGACAAGAGCATCAGCAAAATCGAAGAGAGCATCCACAGCGCGCTGGAGCACACGCCCCCCGAATTGTCGGCAGACATCTACAAGACGGGCATTTTCCTCGCCGGTGGTGGCGCCCAGCTTCGCGGGTTGGACAAGCGGATTTCCCAGAAGACGAAGTTGCCCGTGCACGTGGCAGACGACCCGTTGCATGCGGTGGCCAAAGGCACTGCGATCGCATTGAAAAACATCGATCGCTTCCCATTCTTGATGAGAAACTGACCGCGGGGCCGTGCGAAACCTCTTTGCCCTCCTCGCACGCACCCACCGGTGGTTGCTGTTCCTCGCATTGTGGGGGGTGGCGCTGGGCTGGATGAACACCACGTACAGCCACCACCGCACCGCCCTTGCAGGGTGGTCCCTTCGGGCCTCCGGGTCGTGGCTCAACGCCGCGGGCAATGTGCAAGAGTGGACCCACCTCGCCGAATCCAACCGGCTCGTGATGCTTGAAAACGCGAGGCTTCGCGCCGAATTGGAAGCCTTGAAAGAACGACGCACTGCCCCTTGGCAAACCGGAGATGCTGCTGTGCTGCGTAGCCCGGGATGGAACGGTTCTCCGTGGATGGTCCTCAACCGTGGCGGCCGAGATGGACTGGCGCCTGGGGTGGGCATCCTCTCCCAAGGGTTTGCCGCCGGACGAATCGTGGACACCACGGCCCACGAAAGCCTTGTGCTCACCTTGACCCATGACGAGGCCCAATGGAGTGTCCGGATGGGACGCTCGGGGCAGGCAGGAAGGTTGCTCGCCAAAGAGGGAGATGTCCGCCGTGCCTCAGTGCTGGACATTCCCTGGTCTCAATTGGTCTTGCCCGGCGACACCGTGATGACGACGGGATTTGACGGGGTCTTTCCCGCTGACGTGCCCGTGGGCATGGTGGAAGACGTGCTGGGCAACGAAGCCGATGAATTCCAAACGGTGGTTGTTTCCCTGGGCGCCAACTATCCCGGTGCCCGGCATGTGGTTTGGCTTGAACATCCGCGCAACGGAAGGCTTGACAGCCTGAGTTCCGCCCCATCCAACAGGCCATGAGTGCGTTTTTTCCCTTGTTTTGGACCCTAGGATGGGCGCTGGTTTCCCAGGTCTTGCTCTTCCGCTACGGCATCTTTTGGGGAGGATACGGGTTGCTGGCCATTCACCTGTACGGCCTGATGAAAATGCCGGTGGGTTGGCCTCCAACGACGTACCTGTTGCTGGCTGCCGTGACTGGGGGCATCATGGATATTGTATGCTTCACAGGAGGCATGCACCTCGCAGCCTCGGTGACCTTGGGCATGGCCTACCCAACCTTGACAGCGGCCATGGAATCGCGAGAGGGCCTGCGCCAAGGTCACGTGTTGGATCCCTTCCAAGACGGATGGGTGCGCTATGGCATCTTCGCTGGGCTCGGCCTGGCCGTGTACTGGGGCGTGTTGTTCGCCCTGCAGAATGGCTGGTCATTGATGGGGCGCACGCTGGGCCAAACCGCCTTGTCCTCCCTGCTCAATGTGGGGGCCTTCATGCTCATTCAAGGTCTCCTGAATCGACCCACGCGTGGCGATCAACGGGGCGTCAGCGCTTACCCATGGAGTTGAATGGGCGAGACTTGGCTGGACGGCAGCGCATTGTCGGCGCGATTGTGCTCGGAGTGGGCATGTTGTTTGTCATTCGGTTGTTCCAAATGCAGGTCACCACGGACGAGTGGAAAAACCGCGCCGAACGCCTGACCGAGGAACAGGAAGTCCTGCAACCTGCACGCGGACTGTGTCTCGACCGCCATGGAGACCTGTTGGTCACCAACGTGCCCAGTTACGACTTGATGGTGGTGCCGCGCCACATGAGAGGCATCGACACGACCGCCCTGGCAAGCTTGGTCCAACTTGACCGCGCGGAACTGGAACGACGTCTCGCCAAAGCAAGGCGCTACTCGCGGTACAAAGCCTCACCCCTCCTGCGCCAGTTGAGCGCCGAGGAATACGCGGCCCTGTCCTCCGAATTGTGGCGGTATCCGGGACTGTCCATCCGCACCAAGCCCGTGCGCGAAAACGTCTACGGCATCGCCAGCCAGATCGTCGGCGAGTACCGCGAAGTGGACCGCGAAGACATGAACCGCGATTCCCGTTACCGGCTCGGTGACTACAAGGGCAAATCCGGAGTGGAAGCCCAGTTTGAGTTCGACCTGCGCGGCACGCCGGGCATTCGCCACCACCTGGTGGACGTCCGAAACAACGTGCGAAACACGCTGACGGACATGGACTCGCTGCCGGTGACGGGTGCGGATGTGACCTTGACGCTCGACGCCGACCTGCAGCGGTATGCCGAGCAGCTGATGGAGGGCAAAAGGGGCGCCGTCGTGGCCATCGAGCCTGCGACCGGGGAGATCCTGGCCTTTGTTTCGGCGCCCTCCTACGACGGCAACCTGTTGACGGGCACGAGTCGGGGCGCGGCTTACGACAGTTTGGCCAAACACCCGTGGAAACCCCTCTACAACCGGGCCGTGCGCGGCACCTACCGACCGGGCTCCATTTTCAAAATGGTCCAAGGGCTGATCGCCATGGAGCAAGGGTCCATCTCTCCACGCACCCACATCGACTGCAACCGCGACATCATTGGCTGTCACGGGGCCCACACCCAAGACGACTTGCGTCGCGCGGTGGTCCACAGCTGCAACCCCTACTTCTACGAGGTCATGCGTCGCATGGTCAACCAGCATCCAGACAAGGACAAATTCGACAACGCGCGGCTCGGGCTGGGATGGTGGACCGAACGCATCAAAGACTTTGGACTGGGGACGGACCTGGGGGGACACATCCCCGGCATGCGGCTTGGACTGGTGCCTGACACCACGTACTACAACAACATCTACGGCCGGCGTCACTGGACGTTCAGGACCATCTACTCCATCAGCATTGGGGAGGGCGAACTCCTCGCCACCCCACTGCACATGGCCAACCTGGCTGCCATCATGGCCAACAAGGGATGGTACATGGAACCCCACCTCGTCCGAGACATTGGGGGCAAGGGCAAGCCGGAATCCCTGCAGGTGCGCCATGAAGTGGGGGTGAGCGCCACGCATTTTGACCCCATTCTCGACGCCATGCAAGCGGTGATCGAGGACAAATCGGGAACCGGAAGGCGCGCCTACACCCCAGGCATCATCACCTGCGGAAAAACGGGCACGGTCCAAAACAAAAACAAAGCCGACCACAGTGTTTTCATGGCCCTTGCACCCCGGAAATCTCCGGAGATCGCCGTGAGTGTGTACGTGGAATACGCCGGGGCTGGCGGAGATTGGGCTGCACCCATTGCTGGACTGTTGGTGGAGAAATACCTCCACGGCGACGTGCCGGACACGGAGCGCGAACGCCGAGTCATGGGCGCCACCTACCCCTTGGACCCCCAATTCGCAGAAGTCGAACCCACGCAGCCTGCCCCATGAGTTCGCGTCGGTTCAATGTCTTGTCCCAACTCGATTGGCCCACCCTGCTTGTGGTCCTTCTTTTGGTGGTCTTGGGTTGGCTGAACATTGTCAGCGCCACCGCCGAAGCCGAGGTCGTGTGGGACATGAGCGGCAAGGCGGGCAAGCAGCTCATTTGGATGGGCGTGTGCGCCTTTTTGATGGCGGGATTGCTCGCCATCGAAGGCGAGTTCTACATCCGCACGTCGGTGCTCCAGTACCTCGTGGTCCTCGCCTTGCTCGCGGCCGTGTTGGTGGTGGGGAAAAAGGTCGGAGGTGCACGCTCGTGGTTTGGGTTGGGCAGCTTTGGCATTCAACCGAGTGAATTTGCCAAAACCGCCACCGCGCTCATGGTGGCTTGGTTCCTGAGCCGCGACGGCAGGCCGTGGCGCACCTTGGCCACACGGCTGCAATCCCTGGCCATCATCGCCCTGCCCGCGGGATTGATTTTGCTCCAGCCCGATGCAGGCACCGTCTTGGTTTTTGGGGGGTTTGTCTTTGTGCTTTACCGTGAAGGTTTGAGCGGAAACGTCCTGCTCATCGGGCTGGCGGCGCTGGTGTTGGCGGTGCTTGCCATCCTGTTTGGGGCGACTGAAAGTTGGTACCCTTTTGTGGGCACCAACACCGGCTTTTGGTGGTTTCTGATTTCATTGGCCGTCTTGGGAACATGCACGTTGCTGCTCGCCCGGGCCGCCACGCTGCCGCGGTACCGCAGGCGCACGACGCTTTGGGGGACCTTGATTCTGTTGGGGGGCATGGCGTTTTCTACGGGACTGCATTTGGGGATGGAGCACATCCTGCAGCGTCACCAAAGGGAGCGCATCCACGTGCTCTTCGGCATTGACGTTGACAACCCCGATGCGGACTACAACATCCGACACGCCAAGGCCGCGATTGGGTCCGGAGGTTGGACGGGCAAAGGATGGGCACAAGGACCCATGACGGCCTACGGGTTTGTTCCTGAACAAGAGACCGACTTCATCTTCTGCACGGTTGGAGAGGAATGGGGATTTCTCGGAAGTGCTGGCGTTGTGCTGCTTTTTGTCTTCCTGATTTTGCGGGTCCTGCACTTGGGAGAACGCCAACGCTCCCCCTTCACCCGCACCTATGCCTATGCCGTGGCGAGCATCCTCTTCATGCACGTGCTGGTCAACGTGGGGATGGTTTTGGGACTCGCGCCCGTCATTGGCATCCCGCTGCCCTTCTTCAGTTACGGCGGATCTTCACTGATGGGTTTTACCCTGCTCATGGGCATTTTGATCCGGTTGGACGCGGA
>JBMZAL010000037.1:6872-9992 GCA_049611325.1 Flavobacteriales bacterium | reverse complement strand
TGATGGAGCTCAACAACACGATCACGTGGAAGCCGGAGAGCACAGGAACGGGGCGCTTTGGCAAGTGGCTCGAAAACGTGAATGACTGGAACCTCAGCCGCTCGCGCTTTTGGGGCATTCCATTGCCGATCTGGCGCACCGAGGACGGCACTGAGGAGCGTTGCATTGGCTCCATTGAAGAGTTGAAATCCGCGTGTGACGAAGCTGTGTCGGCGGGTGTCATGGCCTCCAATCCCTTCGCGTCCTTCACGCCAGGGGACATGTCCGACCAGAACTACGACGCGGTGGACCTCCACAAGCACGTTGTGGACGAGGTTGTTCTGGTGGCGAGCGATGGCCGCCCCATGCGTCGCGAGGCAGACCTCATCGACGTGTGGTTCGACAGCGGAAGCATGCCGTATGCCCAGTGGCACTATCCCTTTGAGAACAAGGAGAAGGTCGATGCGGGCGGCGCATACCCCGCGGACTTCATCGCGGAGGGCGTGGACCAAACCCGCGGCTGGTTCTACACGCTGCACGCCATTGCGACGATGGTGTTTGACCAGGTGGCCTACAAGCGCGTGGTGTCCAACGGCTTGGTGCTCGACAAGAATGGCCAAAAAATGTCCAAGCGCCTCGGCAACGCGGTCGACCCGTTTGAGACGCTTTCCACCTATGGTCCCGATGCGACGCGCTGGTACATGATCACCAACGCCCAGCCTTGGGACAACCTCAAGTTTGACGTGGCGGGCATCGGGGAGGTCCAGCGCAAATTCTTTGGCACCCTGCACAACACGTACAACTTCCTCGCCCTTTACGCCGGTGCAGACGGTTACCAAGGAGGGGAGCAAGACGTGCCTTACGCCGATCGGCCGGAGATCGACCGCTGGATTTTGAGCCGCCTCCAAGGCCTCGTCGACGAGGTGGACAGCGCGTTCGAAGCGCTCGAGCCGACCCGTGCTGGACGTGCCATCCAAGACTTTGTGGTGGACGAGCTCAGCAACTGGCACGTGCGCTTGAGCCGGCGCCGATTCTGGAAGGGCGAGATGAACGCCGACAAGCAGAGTGCGTACCAGACCCTTACCACCTGTTTGCGCACGGTGGCCATCCTCGGTTCGCCCATCGCACCCTTCTACATGGACCGCTTGTACCGTGACATCACGGGCCAAGACGAGTCTGTGCACTTGGCGTTGTTCCCCGTGGCCGATGCCGGACAGCGGGACGAAGCGCTTGAAGCGCGCATGACGTTGGCCCGCAAACTTTCTTCTCAAGTCTTGAGCTTGCGCAAGCGCGAAAAGATTCGCGTCCGCCAGCCCTTGCGCCGCATCATGGTCCCCGCGCTCGACGATGCGACGGCAGGCCATTTGTCGCTGATCTCCGCCTTGATTCGCAGCGAGGTCAACGTCAAGGAAGTCGAGATTTTGCGGGACGACAGCGCGTTTGTGAAGAAAGCGAAGGCCGACTTCAAGGCGCTTGGCCGCGCCATGGGACCGCGCATGAAAGCGGTGGCTTCGGCCATTGGTGCCATGACTTCTGCCGACGTCGCGCAACTCGAACGCGATGGGGTGTTGCCGTTGGACCCGGGAGACGGTCAGGGCCCCATTGAATTGACCACCGCCCACGTGACCATCCAAACGGAAGACATTCCGGGATGGCTCGTGTCCAGTGAGGGGGGCGTGACGGTGGCGTTGGACGTCACCTTGGACGACGCGCTGCGTGCCGAAGGCTTGGCCCGTGAGCTTGTCAACCGCGTCCAAAACCTCAGGAAAGACGGGGGATTGGACATTTCTGACCGCATTCGTTTGGCCGTGAATGCCGGTGGAGAAATTCGCCGTGCACTCGAGGCCAATTTGGACTATATTCGGACGGAAACGCTGGCCACGGAGGTGACTTGGACTGAAGATGAAGCCGGCGAACACTTGCAGCTCGAAGACGGTGCTTCGGTTTGGGCTCAAGTTGAAAAAAGCTGATTTGAAGCACTTTTGACGAAACGACATGGCTGAATTGCGATACTCAGACAAGGACCTCAAGGAATTTGAGGATCTCATTCATGAGAAGCTCGCCAGCGCGCGCGAAGACTTGGACCAGCTCCAGCGCTCCTTGTCCCACCGGGACGACAACAGCACGGAGGACACTGCGCCCACGTTCAAAATGATGGAAGACGGCTCCGAGACCATGAGTCGGGAGGAGACGGCACAATTGGCGGCCCGCCAGCAGAAGTTCATCCAAAGCTTGGAGAACGCGTTGTTGCGCATCAAGAACAAGACCTACGGGGTTTGTCGCGTGACCAACAAGCTGATTCCCAAGGAGCGCCTTCGCTTGGTGCCCCACGCCACGCTTTCCATCGAAGCGAAGCAGCGTCAGTGACCCCGACCCTTCGACAGTTGGTGTGGCGCGTCCTCGTGCCCGTGCTTGCAATTGACCAGATCATCAAGGTGTGGATCAAGACGTCCTTCACCGTGGGGGAGCGCTTGGACTTTGTGCCCGGCATCCTGGAACTGCAGTTCATCGAGAACGAAGGCATGGCCTTTGGGTGGGCGCTTCCCGGCGTGGCTGGAAAGCTCTTGCTGACGGGATTCCGACTTGTCGCGGCGGTCGCCATCGGGATGTACATCTCTCGTCGCATCAAAGAGAAGGCCCCCAAGGGCCTGTTGTACAGCCTGACTTTTGTGTGGGCAGGCGCTTTGGGCAACATCATTGACAGCGCGATCTACGGTCGAATTTTTGGCCGTTCCGGATGGGGCACCTTGGCCGAGGTGTGGCCCTCCGAAGGCGGTTACGCGCCGTGGTTCCAAGGAAACGTGGTGGACATGTTTCACTTCATCGTGACCTGGCCTGCGTGGTTCCCCGTGGAGGCATGGGCCGGACGGGAGGTCTTTCCGCCCATCTGGAATTTGGCAGATGCGGCCATTTCGGTGAGCGTCATTTGGATGCTCCTGAACCAAAGGAAATACTTCCCCGTCGTCGCCTGACGGCGACATGGGGTTGGGGCAGCGGCTCCCTCTTAGACGAGTTCGGCCTCGGGCGCGTCGACCCAATCGCCGTGTTCCCGAATCAGGTCGATCAAGGCGTTCACCGCTTCATCTTCTGGGACGTTGCGCTTGACGACTTCTTTCTCCTTGTAGAGGGTGATTTTGCCGG
>JBMZAL010000037.1:0-6862 GCA_049611325.1 Flavobacteriales bacterium | reverse complement strand
CGGTCGCGACTGTGGCCAGGGTCGAGACCATGGCCACGGTTTCGACTGGAGACACGGTCTCGACCGCGGCCAAGGTCTCGACAGTGGTCACGGTCTCGACCGTGTGCAAGTCAAACAGCGTCCTGCCGCAGCTCGGGCAGCTGATGTATTCCGTCTTGCTGATGCGGGTGCGGGCGGCCTGCAAAATGCCAAACGCCATGGTGTTTCGCTTGGCCAATGCCGTCTCCGGGGCGTCCACCCACAGGCCATCGCCCAGCCCATCGATCATGGGGCCGCCGAGGTCTGTGGCTGACTGAAGGGCCAAACGCTCGTCGTCGAGTCCTTGCCACGTCCGTCGCAACACCACGGGTGCGCCGCAGTCCAGCTCATCCAAAGCGAGCACGGTGGTGCGCAGGTCGACCATGGCGTGAGGATTGTCGGTTTCGACCACCCAAATGACGTCGCGTCGCATGCGCCCTTGGTCGTCGGACACCCTGCGTTGCAACGCAGGCTGGACTTGGGCCCGTTTGACACGAACCCAATGCACCACGCCATTTTGTGGCGCCGGCAGCGCGGTCCACGCATCGGCGGCATTCCAAAGGGGCTGGTGACGGTCGGGCCGCGCTTCAAGGGCGGTCCAAGCCTCGGCATCCATCAGCACCTGCAGGGTTCCAGGAAGGTCAAACGTCAACGCCCGGCTTCCGGCATACACCACATCGCACGCGGCGTCGGTCAAATTCCATTTGTCCAACGGCACGCTGTAACGGTATCCCGCGCCGTACAAGCTTGCAGCCTCCACATCGGCATCGCGCAGGGTGTGCACGACGACAGGCACGTGTTTGCCGCCGACATTGCCTACTTCCCAACACGCCCGTCGGGTGTACTCGAAGGGGTTGAGCGTGTTCGTGACGGGTACGATGGGGAGATGCCCTTGACGCGCGGCATAGCGCTCCACGAGCATGCGTCCGACTGGCATTTCGGCCTCGGGTTCTTCCGTCAAGCTGACGCGCACGGTGTCGCCCAATCCGTCTTCGAGCAGGGTTCCGATGCCCAGGGCCGATTTGATGCGGCCATCCTCGCCGTCCCCGGCCTCCGTCACCCCAAGGTGAAGCGGAAAGGCCATGTCTTCTTGGTCCATGCGCGCCACCAAGAGGCGGTACGCTTGGACCATGACCTGCGGGTTGGACGACTTCATGGACACCACCACATCGAAATACCCTTCGTCCACACAAATGCGCAAGAACTCGAGGGCGCTTTCCACCATGCCCAGTGCTGTGTCGCCGTAGCGACTCATGATGCGGTCCGACAGAGAGCCGTGGTTGGTGCCAATCCGCATGGCCCGGCCAAGGCGCTTGCACTTTTGGACGAGCGGGGTGAATTTTTCTCGGATGCGGACCAGTTCATCGGCGTACGATTCGTCCGTGTACTCCAAATTTTCAAACCGCTTCTTGTCCGCGTAGTTGCCTGGATTGACCCGAATTTTCTCCACGTGGTCGGCGGCGATTTCAGCTGCGTTGGGGGTGAAGTGGATGTCGGCCACCAACGGGGTGTCGTGGCCCGCCGTGCGCAACCCCTCAGAGATGGCGCCCAAGGCTTCTGCATCGCGCTTGCTTGGCGCCGTGATGCGCACCAACTCACATCCCGCCTCGATCATCCGGATGCTCTGGGCCACCGTGGCCGACACGTCCATCGTGTCGGTGGTGGTCATGGATTGCACGCGAATGGGGTTGTTCCCCCCGAGGGCGGAAGATCCAATCTTCACCTCGCGCGTGTTCCGGCGCTGGTAATTGAACGAATCGGGGCAATAGGCGTCGTGTGTCATCGTGAAGGTTGCGATGTGAAGATAACCGCTGCGACGGGCGGATGTTGTGCTTGTGCGGCCTGTACTTTTGAAACATGCCTGAGAAGCCTGCCTCTCCGTCCTCCAACGCCCCGGCCATTGTGGTCGGCGGTGTGGCCTACGGAGACCGTTCTCGGGTGGTGCGGTTGTTGACCCAAACGCACGGTTTGGTGCCGCTTTGGGTGGCCAACGCCGCCAAACAGAAAGCATTGTGGCACCCCATGGCGCTGTTGGAGGTGGTAGACCTTCGCCAAGGCAAAGGAGGCGGGCTTTGGACCGCCCGAGAGTGCCGTCGTGCGGAACCCCAAATCGCCTACCGCCGCGAACCTGCCCGCTCAGCCGTGGGCTTTTTCGTGGCGGAGGTGTTGTCCGGCAGTTTGGAAGAAGGAGCGCCGGCCCCCGAGCTGCACGACCTGTCTATGCGGGCGGTAAACTGGCTCGAGACCGAGACCCGTGTGCCGTGGATTCACGTCAAATTCATGGCCGACTTGGTGCAGGCGCTCGGCATGATGCCGGGTCCGTGCCCCGTGGGCAAAACGCATTTTGACATCACCACCGGCGAATACGTCCCCTCGGAGTTGGCTCCCAAAAACGCCATGGAAGCCGCCACGGTGGCGGGCATGAGGGACATTGTTGGCATGGAGTTTGGTGATGTGGAGTCGCTGAATTGGACGCGGAACGAACGGAAGGCACTCGTGCTCGGGGGCCATCGTTACGTGCAGGCGCAATTGGGCAAATCAAGAGAACTGAAGAGTTACGATGTGCTGGAAGCCCTCTTTTCGTGAAATGATGCCGTGGCGCAAAGGCGTGCTGGCGTGCTTTTTGGGCGCCTTGTTTTCGGGGCTGTACGCACAGCAGCCGGCCGCGGACAGCACCTCAAAGGGCGCTGCGTCTCAGACGAAAGCTGCGTCCAGGGTGGTCCACCAAGTTGCGGTCCAAAGCAACGGCCTGCCTGTGCCGTTTGCCACGGTGTTCAACACCAACACCGGACAAGCTGCTGTGGCCAATGCCGAAGGCGTTGCAGCCGTGCCTGTGTGGGGTGTGAATGACACCTTGCGCATCCAATCCATGGGCTACGAAACGGTGACGCTCGTCCCGGGCGACATGCCCCTCAACCTCATTGAGTTGCCCCAGTCCATGGTGGAGATTGAGGAAGTTGTGGTTCAATCGAATGCCGTGGCGGCAGGCGCCATGACCCGGATGTCGACGGCGAGCTTGGACCGGATGGCAGCCAAGATGCCCGTCCTCACGGTGGAAACCACGGGGGAATTGCTTCAAGGTTCTGGTCAAGTCCATTTGCAAATGAGTCAGCAAGGGGGGGGCAGCCCTGTGTTGCGGGGCTTTGAGGCCAATCGGGTGCTGTTGGTGGTGGATGGGGTGCGCATGAACAACGCCATTTATCGGTCAGGACACCTTCAAAACGCCGGTTCTGTAGATCCGTTTGCCGTGTCCCAAACCCAGGTGATCATGGGGCCCAGCAGCGTGCTGTATGGAAGCGACGCCTTGGGCGGGGTGGTGCATTTCGTGACGCGCCAGCCCGGATTCAGTCCAAGCGGCATGGAGGTGGAGGGAAAAGTTCTTGGCCAAGGCTCCACCGTCAATGGGGGATGGGCCGGCCACGGCCATGTGAGTGTCAAGGCACCCAAATGGGGGGCGTTGACCAGCGTGTCGCGTCGCGCGTTTGGGGAGTTGAGGATGGGCACGTGGCGCGCCCATGGCGACAGCACGTGGGGACGTGTTCCCTGGCTGGTGGCGCGCATCGAAGGTCGAGATACGCTTGTGGCCAATCCGGACCCCAACGTTCAATCTCCCACAGGCTACGACCAATGGGATGTCCAGCAACGGTTGCGGGCCAAGGTGCCGCGGGGCTACGTCGATGTGAATGTGCAGCACAGCACAACGTCCGACGTGCCACGTTTTGACGTCTTCAACGATGTGGCGGGGGGTGGGCAGAAGTGGGCAGAGTGGAGTTATGGTCCCCAAAAACGCACCCTCTTCGCCACGAACCTGGTCCAGGGCATCCGCGGCGCAGTGTGGCAAACCATGGCGAGTTACCAAGCCGTGGAGGAATCGCGCATCAAGCGGCGGTTTGGCCAGGACGACCGCATCACCCAACGCGAAAACTTGGACGTGTGGGGCGTCACGTCGGTGGTCCGCGGGCAGCGACGAAATGTGGATTGGGAGACGGGTGTGGATGGGCAGTGGAATGCCGTGGCCTCGGAGGCGACGGCGTTGAACTTGGTCACGGACATGACGCAGGCGGACATGACGCGCTACGCCGACGGAGGGTCTACGATGCGCACTTTGGGTGCATTTGGTTCGGCCCTTCGGACCTGGGGGCCTCACACGTTGCGGGGCGGTGTGCGGTACAGCCACGCCGCGGTGCATTCGACCTTCCTGGACACGACTTGGCTCGACTTGCCGGTGCGAACGTTTGACCAATCGAAGGGCGCCTTGACGGGAAGCGCTTCGTGGAGCGCCAAATGGTCCTCTCAGCTTCAGACACTGAGTTCGCTGTCCAGTGGATTCCGACACCCCAACGTCGACGATTTGGGCAAGGTGCGGGAAAAAAACGGCTTTGTGCTCGTGCCCAACGCCGACCTCAAGCCCGAATACCTCTACACGGCGGAACAGGGGTTGACCTGGTCGCTGCGGCCCCAATCGGATGTGTTGGTGGTCCAAGCCGCCGCGTTTGCGAGCCTCTGGCGGGACGCCATTGTCCAAGCGGATGCCTCGCTCGCAGGGGACACCATCCTCGTGGTCGATGGTGATTCGGCGCGCATCCAGATGAACCAAAACATCGACCGCGCGTGGGTGCGAGGCGCCCGTCTTGAAGTCTCCGCCCGCCTGTGGCCCAAAACCACGTTCCGGTCGGTCATCAACTGGACGCTGGGCTCGAGTTTGGACGATGCGGCCACGCCGCTGTCTCACATCCCTCCAACGTTTGGGGTCATTGAGGTGGCCCGAAAGGGCGCGATGACCCGCTTGAGCACGTCGGTGAGGTACGCTTTCGCCAAGGCCGCTTCGGACTTTGGGCCGGGCTCCACGGACAATTTGCAGGAGGCCCTGCCCGAGGGCTCCCCGGGTTGGGCCACGTGGAACGTGGAAGGCGCCATGCAGGTCACCGATCGCCTCGAAGTGCGCCTGTCGGGATTGAATTTGTTGGACCTCCACTACAGGACTTTTGGGTCGGGCATTTCGGCGCCAGGCCGAAACGTGCGCGCCACGCTCTCCGCACGATTCTGAGTACCTTCGAGGAATGCTGTACGCGGAGGTTGTTGGCCATGAGGCGCTGGGCGCCAAACTGCGAGAGTCCGTTCGCTCCGGCCGCGTGGCACATGCCCAATTGTTCGAGGGCCATGAAGGCGCGGGAGCCTTGGCCTTGGCCCGGGCACACGCCCAGTATTTGACCTGTGAGCAGCCCACGGAAGCGGACAGCTGCGGACAATGCACCTCGTGCAAGGCCCACGCCAAAATGCAGCATCCTGACCTCCACTGGTGCTTCCCATTCTTCAAGGCTGACGGCCAAGAAAAGGCCACGTCAGAGCCGCACCAAGGCACGTGGCGCGAGGCCATGCTCGAAGGACCTTACCTCGGCGTGGAAGACTGGCTCGACCGCTTGGGCGCAGACCGCAAACAGCTGTTCATTTCCGTCGACGAGGCGCTTGAGGTGAATCGCAAACTGGGCTTGAAGGCCTTTCACGGAGGGTGGAAGGTTTGGATTTGCTGGCTTCCGGAGACCATGCGGGTCGACACGGCCAACAAGTTCCTGAAGCTCATGGAGGAGCCCACGGACCGCACAGTCATGCTCTTCGTGACCCAACATCCCGACCGATTGTTGGCCACCATCCGGTCACGCGTCCAGCGCATCCACGTGCCCAACCTGCGTCCTGAAGAGGCGGCGAATGGACTTGTGCACCGGTTTGGTGTGGATGCAGACATGGCCGCGAGTTTGGCCCATGTTTCGGATGGCAACTTGGCCCAGGCCTTGCGCATGGCGAAAGCCGGGCAGGATCAGCCTGATCTCGAGCGCTTCTCTGCATGGATGCGGTCTTGTTGGGCCCGAGATGGCCGCGCCATGGTGGAGGGGTCCGAGTCGTTTGCGTCGTTGGGCCGAGAAGGCCAAAAGCGGTTCCTTCACTACGCCCTGCATTTGGTCCGTCAAAGCATTGTGGGCCACTACGGCGCGAAGGAACTCGTGCGTTTGACGTCAGCCGAAAGCGCCTTCCTCACCAAGTTCAGCAAGTTCATTCACCACGACAACGTGATGGCGCTTCGCGAGGCTCTCGAGGAGGCGCACAGCGATGTGGCAGGAAACGTGAACGGCAAACTGGTGTTTGTCGATTTGAGTCTCCGCGTTCACCGATTGTTGCGCCTGCCGGCGAGTGTGGATTGAGCTTCCGGTCTTACCTTCGGACCATGGGATGCGCAACGTGCAGCAAGGGGGCAGATGGTTTGCCCAGAGGATGTAAGAACAACGGACGTTGTGGAACGTGTGGATGCGGTTCGATGACCGTGTTTGATTGGCTTGAAGGCATCCCCCTTGCAGACGGTTCGTCACCCTACGATGTGGTGGAATTGCGGTTCAAGAACAACCGCAAGCAATACGTCCGTCGTCCCAACGCCATGACGGTCCATGTGGGCGACGTGGTCGTGGTGGACCTCCACCCCGGTCATGATGTCGGGGTGGTGAGTTTGACGGGGGAGTTGGTGAAAAGCCAGTTGAAGCTTCGCAAAATCAAGGACGACCACGAGCTCAAGCGCATTGACCGCAAGGCCGATGAAGACGATTTGGCGCTTTGGCACACCGCCCGCCAACGCGAAGAAGACACCCTTCGTGAGGCCCGGCAGATCATTCGCAGACTTGGCATCAGCATGAAGCTGACCGACGTCGAGTACCAAGGAGACAACGCCCGTGCCACGTTCTACTACACGGCAGAGCAACGTGTCGACTTCCGAGACTTGGTCCGGGAATTGGCCAGCACCTTCGACATCCGCATCGACATGCGTCAAATCGGAGCCCGCCAAGAAGCGGCGCGCATT
>JBMZAL010000036.1:0-10043 GCA_049611325.1 Flavobacteriales bacterium | reverse complement strand
GATTTCACCGGCCTGATTGGGGGTCATGCTCTTGTTGCTGCAGCCCGTCATGGCTGCGGTGGCCACAATCAAGGCCAAAGGAAGGGTGATGCGAAGGTTCATGGAGGTGGGGTTTGTGTCGAAAAGTAATGGTTTTCTCAGTCAATTTCAGAAACCGTGCCAAAGTCGAATCAAGGCAGGAATAAAGTCGGAGGTGATTTCCTCAGAAGCTTTGGTGTATGCCGCGTCCGTGGCCCGAGGCAAGTCGAGTTGAATGCCTTTGATGCGGGTCAGGGTCTGGGTGAAAAGGACTTCACCTTCACGGTTGGTGACCGTGCCCACCACGTCGGTGTAGACGGTGGTGAACCCCTGTCCGCTGCCGCCGGGCCGGGCGTCGGCCTCCACAGTCAAGATCATGTCGACATCGGCATCTGCGGCGCGCAGAGAGACGTTGGCCGATTGGAGGGCTTGTTGGATGGCCGGCGCAAGCATCGCTTGGTCTCGCTTCTTCCCAAACGCCCGCTCTTCGATGCGCAAAGACACTTCAATGGGGGCCAAGGTCACCTCCATGCGAAGGGGGGCGCTTTGAAGCCCCTCCGCGGCTTGTCGGAAGGGATGCATGAGGGGAAGTCCTTGCACAAAGGCCTTGGGCTCCACGCGAACGTCGAGGGCCGTGCCACGCTTCCCAGGTTCAAATTTCTCGAGCGTGACGGTCGCCTCGCCCTGGGCGTTGGTGACGGCTTCGCCGCGCGTGGGGAACTCGCCGCGGTCGTAACGGTACGACAACGTCACGTTGGGGGCAGGCTTGCCGTCGAGCAGCGCCGTCACGACCACGTCTCCGCGGAAGGCGTCCCTCACGTTCAACGTGACGGAAGAATCTGCGCTCGCCAATTGCAGTCCGGCCACACAATCGTCGAGCAAGCCGACCAATTCGAGGGGAACGGAAGTCTCCGTTCCGTCTGCCGCCATGTGCACCAGAGGCTTGTCCAAGAAGGGCCGAAGCACGTCCAACCCACGGACTGCGGCATCCACGACTTGTTGAACTTGCGCAAGGCCACGTGCGGCGCGGGCCGTTTCAAGGTGCTCCATCGAAAGGGCGAGGGCGGCTTGTCGTTTGGCCTCTTGGATGCGTGCGTGCTCGGCCTTGCTCAGCTGGTAGTACACCATCACCTCGGTTTCCGTGGCGTACGTGTCCACCAAGGTGAAGCCCTCCAAATCTTCGTTGGTGGTGCTCTCCGAGGAAAACTTGAACGACTCCGAGAGCCAATCGTTGACTTGAAGGGTCTTGGTGGTTGAGGTGGACTGCACCTGCACCCGAATTTCGCGAGAGAGGTTGTCCAAGGCTTGTTGCTTGGCCACGGCATCTGCATCCAGCGGGTGAGCGAGCTTCGAGGCCGAGCCGATGCCGATGTAGTACCCTGCCTTGACTGGGGACTCAAAGGTCCAGCTTGGTGCAGGCGCCACCGCAGTGCGGGAACCCGCACATCCGGCCAACGTCGCCAAACACAAAACACCAGCAAAGAGGGACGTCAATCGCATGAAATCAGGGGACGAGGGTGAGCAATTCTTGTTCGATGGCGCGTTGGATTTGCGAAGCCAAAGCGAGTCCGGCTTCGTCGGTCAGTGCATCGGCACTGCGGATGGCTTTGCGCGCGGAGATCAAGCGATCTCGGTCTGCACGGCCTGAAGAACCGGTTCTGGCACCAGAATGCCCCCCGAGGTAAAACTTGTTGCGGTTGCCGCCATACGTGATGTAGCGGATGTTGTCTGAGGCCCGGCCGTAGAGGGTGTTGGAAGAAACCACTTCCCCCGTGGTGGTGGAAATGAACTTGAAGGTGCAGGTGATGTCAATCGACGCGTCTTGCGAGAACTCACGGTACTGCACTTGCCGGTACTTGGTCTCGTAGTACTTCTTGCCCTCTTCGTTCACGCGCTCCACTTTGTACTGCTCGTAGCCGGTTTGGTAGCTCGACATCAAGCGCGTCTGACGGTGATCGCAAGTGGTGATGGTGGCTTTGAGCAAGGCCTTGGCGCCAAGCATGTTGCCGATTTCCACGTCGCCGCCAGAAGTGAGGCCGCTCATGCCCATGCTTTGCTCCTGAAGGATCAAGGCCAAACTCTCCCGGTCCACCACCTTCAAGAAGGGGTCCTCCGAGCCCATCAGCGCTTGCTCGACAAGGGACTGGATTTTGACATCGAGGTTCAGACGGCTCGAACCGTTTTTGAAGTCCACGAGCGCCACGGTGAAGCGTCCCTCTTCCAGAACGTCACTCAGGCGCTGGCTTGCGTCTTTGTAATCGGGGTCGGTATGGGTCAATTCGGAGAGCGCGGCGTGGGCCTCGCGGTAGCGTTCGCCCTCTTGGGCCTTCACGCCTTTGCGGTAGCGGGGCTCGCAGAAGGCCACGTTGCGCAGGGCAGGGGCGTCCTGGTACGTGGGGTCCAATTGGAGGATGGCGTCAAATTCGGCCAGCGCTTCATCGAACATTTCCTGTTCGAGCAAGATGTTGGCTTGACGGTAGGATTCGTCGAGGTGCGCGTTTTTGACCGTCTCGTACATCGCGCGCTTGGCTTCGGGGAAGGCCAAATCCACGCCGACCGCCTCGAGTTTGGCGTCCCAGGCTTCGGCGTCGTGCCACGCGTCCAGCGCGGTTTCGCGCATGTCGTATGCCACAGCCTCGTCAAAGGCGGCGATGTGCTGTCCCAAAACGACCTGTCCGGTGCGCTTCAGTCCGACCATCGCATCGATGTTGGAGGGCTTTTTGACCACCGCGGTGTAGTAGAGGTTGGCCGCTTGGGGCATCATGCCTGCTTCTTCCATCTTGGCACCGCGCTTCACAAAGGCTTTGGAACCGTTGCAAGCGGGGAGTGCACCAAGGAGGATCAACGCGAGAAGGCCGAGGGCAAATCGGCGGAGTGTGGGGTGAATCAATGTGGTCATGACATGCATGGGGTTGAGCCTCGAAGGTAGGGATTATCCCTGCGGGGCAAAGCCCGTGCCAAACCTTGTCGTGCTACCTTGCATGCATGGCAGACAGCAAGGTGATTTTGGTCCTCGGGGCAGGGCGCAGCAGTTCTTCTTTGATCGCGCATTTGCTCGGGCAGGCAGACCAAGAGGGGTGGGAGATTCACGTGGGCGATTTGAGCTTGGAGGCGGCCCAATCCAAGGTGGGTGACCATCCTCGGGGCCATGCGTTTCAGCTGGCGTCCGACGGCGTTGCAGACCGCAATGCCCGCATCGCACAGGCCGACCTTGTCATCAGCATGCTGCCGGCCTTCATGCACGTGGACGTGGCCAAGGTGGCCATCGAGGCAGGGGTCAATGTGATCACCCCGAGTTACGTCTCGCCGGAGATGAAAGCGTTGGACGGCGCGGCGCGGGAGGCCGGGGTGTTGGTCTTGAATGAGCTCGGCTTGGATCCGGGCATCGACCACATGAGCGCCATGCAAGTCATCGACGAGATCCGGGCGGAAGGAGGGCGCATGCTCGGTTTTCAATCTTACTGTGGCGGGTTGGTGGCGCCGGATTCCGACGACAACCCCTGGCATTACAAGCTGAGCTGGAACCCACGTAATGTGGTGCTCGCCGGCCAAGGAGGGACCGCGACCTTCCTCGATCAGGGCCGCGTGCGGGTCGTGCCGCCCCATCGCACCTTCCAAACGTTGACGTCCATCGAAGTGGATGGGCGCCCCTACGACGGCTACCCCAACCGCGATTCACTCGGATACCGAGAATTGTACGGATTGGCAGAGGTGAAGACCCTCGTTCGAGGCACCTTGCGCAGCGCCGGATTCAGCCAGTCTTGGGACCTCTTGGTGCAGTTGGGTATGGTGCGGGACGATGCGAGCTTGACGTGGCCCCAAGGCGTGTCGTGGGCGGACTGGACACGGTCGTTCTTGCCCGCCGAGGCCGAGCACGGCCGCGACATCAGGGAAGCTGTCCAGCGCGTGACGGGCGCCACGGAAGAGGCCTTGGATCGTTTGGATTGGTTGGGCCTGTTCGACCGAGCGTCTGGACCTGCAAACCCTGCAGGAAGCCCGGCCCAAATCATCGAGGCCCTCGTCACTGACAAGTGGGTCCTGCGGCCAGAAGACCGGGACATGATTGTCATGTGGCACCGGTTTGACTACGAAATGAACGGCGTTCGAAAGGCCCGCACCAGCAGCCTCAGCTTGGAGGGCAAGGACAGCGTGTTCACAGCCATGAGCGACACCGTGGGCTTGCCCATGGCGCTGGCGGTGAAGCCGCTGATGGCGGGAACGTTTGGCACCACAGGGGTCGACGTGCCCATGTCCAAGACGTATTACGACCCTTTGCTCAAAGGGCTCGCCGACCTGGGCATTCGCTTTGTGGAAACCGAATTGGCGCTCTGAGTCATGCACATTGCCGCGCTGTTGCTTTGGGGCCCGTGGTGTTGGACGTGCTGGACGTGCGCGGGTGCGCCGGATTGGCCAGCCCAAGGTGAGGCCCACGCCCGTTGGGTGCGTGAGGCGATTGAGTGGCGGATGAACATTGGGTTGAACGACTGCGCGCACATCGTGCCTGCGCTCGATGCTTGGACCCTCGAGTGGCTCAGTGAATCGGACCAAATTCATGTCGAGGTGAACACCTCAGAATGGCCGTTTCTCGCCTACGCCCCTGAATTGCAGTCGGTGCTCGTGCAGCGCCTCGCCTACGACCAGTTGAGTTTCCAAACCTCGACCCAGGCGGACATCGTCAGGGACATGCGGTTTGTGGCGAAGCGGAGCGAGGGACTGTGGGACGATGCCTTGAAACGCGCGTTTGACAATGCCGAGGGGCTGGCCAAGCGACGCGACAGCGCCCGTTGACTTTGGGGCAAAAAGAAAGGAGGCCGAAGCCTCCTTGCAGGTCCCTTCTACGCGGAGGACGAGTCCCACGCGCATTTTCCATCCGGGCATGTGTTTCAATGTGAATTGTTCCGAAGAACTTGGTGAAATGAACGTTTGCCTTCTTGAAAAGGTTGCGATGGGGTAAGGTATTTTTGAGCCACATGCGCAGCTTCGACATCCCCGATTTTTACCGCAGCCCCATCATTTCCCGGGTGAAGGCCAAACGCAAAGCTTTGGATCCCAGGAAACAAGACTTCACGCCGACCGAGCTGGACTTTGGTGCAGTGCGCATCCGTTTGGCGCGTCATTTTGGGTTCTGTTTTGGGGTGGAAAACGCCATCGAGATCAGCTACAAGGCCGTGGATGAGAACCCGGGCAAGCGGATTTTCCTGCTCAGTCAAATGATTCACAACCCCGAAGTCAACGCCGACCTCCAAAGCCGCGGCGTGCAATTCCTGCACGATACCCTCGGCAAGGAGCTCGTGTCTCTGGACACGCTGACGGCCGACGATGTGGTCATCGTGCCGGCCTTTGGGGCCACGGTCGAACTCGAGCAGCGCATGCGCGATCTCGGGGTGGACGTGCAGAAGTACAACACGACGTGTCCGTTTGTCGAGAAGGTCTGGAAGCGCTCTGCCCAACTTGGCGGCAAAGACTTCACCGTGGTCATTCACGGCAAACCCAAGCACGAAGAAACCCGTGCCACCTTCTCACACGCCGCAGAAACGGGGCATGCCCTCGTGGTCAAGGACGAAAAGGAAACCGAATTCTTGGCCCAGTGGATGGAAGCGGGTCGGACGGATGCGGAGGCGTTTTGGGCGCGTTTTGAGGGCCGGACCACGGAAGGGTTTGACCCCGTACGAGACCTTCGAAGGGTGGGCGTGGTCAACCAAACCACCATGTTGGCCTCGGACACCCAGGCCATCGCCGACCGCATCAAGCAGGCCGTCGACGCCGATTCCGAAGGGGAATTTGCCAACACCCGCGACACCCTCTGTTACGCCACCAACGACAACCAAAGCGCCACGCGCGGGGCCCTGTTGGCCGGTGGCGGCGATGTGGCCTTGGTCGTGGGCGGATACAACAGCAGCAACACCTCGCATTTGGTCGAGCTCTGCGAGGAGCACATGCCGACCTTTTTCGTGCGCAACGAATTGGAGTGGCAGGAAGACGGGGTGCATCACTTTGACATGCACACAGGCCAAATGAAGGTCACCGCCCAACCCTTGCCAGATGCAGGAACCGCGGATGACGTCCCGACCGTGTTGATCACGTCGGGGGCCTCGTGTCCCGACGCGAGTGTGGAGCGGGTGCTGCGCAAAGTGCTTGCCCATTACGGTGGAGGAGATGTGGAATCCGTGTTAACGGAATTTGAGCGGACGCAGGCCTGACCACCCGTACCTTCGAGTTCATGAAAGCGCCCAAACTTCGCGGCCCTTTTCGGAACGTGCGCACCGAACCCCGCGCCTTCACATTCAAGTCCCGGCACTTGCCTGATTCTCGTCCCGAATGGGAGGAACGCAAGCGCCGTGTGGAGGACGAAGTGAACGGTGCCTCGGATGCACCACGTCCCATCAAATTCAGGCAGGGTGGCCGAAGTGCAGAAGGTCGTGCTGCGCGCCGTGCCGCCTCCATTCGCGCCAGCCGCATGGCGGCGCTTCGCGCCGGAGGAGTGGCACTGGTGCTCGTGTATTTGACCTACCGTGCCATCCTTTGGGTGGAAACCCAGGACTACGGACATTTTCTCAACTTCATGCATTCGAACGGATGAGCCAAACCATTCACGTTCTGCCCGACCACGTCGCCAACCAGATTGCGGCTGGCGAAGTCATCCAGCGACCTGCGTCGGTCGTGAAGGAGCTCGTGGAGAACGCCGTCGATGCTGGCGCGACCTCGATCGAGGTGCACGTCGTGGACGCGGGGCGCACGTCCATTCAAGTGGTGGACAACGGGGCGGGGATGAGTGCGGAGGACGCGCGGGTGTGTTTTGAACGCCACGCCACCTCCAAACTCCAAACGGCCGACGATTTGTTTGCCCTGGCGACCAAAGGCTTTCGCGGGGAAGCACTCGCCTCCATTGCGGCCATTGCCCACGTCGAAGTGACGACGTGCCAAGAAGGGGCCGAGGTCGGAACCGTGCTTCGCTGCCACGGCTCAGAGATCGTTGGCGAGGAGCCCAAGGCCCGGGCCGCGGGGACGACGTTTCACGTCAAGAACTTGTTCTACAATGTCCCAGCGCGTCGGAATTTTCTCAAGTCCGACGCGGTGGAGATTCGTCATGTGGTCGACGAATTTCAGCGGGTGGCGTTTGCGCACCCGGGCATTTCGTTTGTGCTGACCCACCAAGGGGCGAGCCTTTTCCAACTCAAGCCAGGGACGCTTCGGCAACGGATTGTCGGCATCATGGGACCCAAGCACGACGAGCGTTTGGTGCCGGTGCAGGAAGACACCGACGTCGTGGCCATCGAAGGGTTTGTCGGCAAGCCGGATTCTGCGAGAAAGACGCGCGGAGAGCAGTTCTTGTTTGTCAATGGACGTTTTGTGAAGCACGGACTGCTGCATCGCGCGGTGATTCGTGCGTACGAAGGGCTCATTGGGGATGGACATCATCCGCTCTACGCCCTGTACCTCACGGTCGACCCTGCGCGTGTCGACGTGAACATTCACCCGACCAAAATTGAGGTCAAATTCGACGAGGAGCAGCCCATCATCGCCATTTTGAAATCGGCCGTCAAGCGCGGATTGGGTGCACACAATGTGGCCCCGACCATCGATTTCGACGCGGAGGTGGGGTTGAACATTCCCGATTTGAAGCCGGGCATGGACGTCCAAGAGCCCACCGTGCGGATCAATCCCAACTACAATCCCTTCGACGCCCCCAGTTCGCCAACGTCACCAGGGGGCGGCCTTGCGGGGTCGGGCACGCGGTCTTCGGGTCCGTCTCTGGGTCAAGCCCATGGAGGGTGGTCCAAATCGGCTGGCTGGAAGGATTTGTACCAAGTCATGGAGGAGCCCGCCGCCCGTTCGGCTGCAGAGACGCCTGCCGAAGAAGTCGAGGTGCGCGAAGACGCAGCTTCCACGGAGGGACTCGACATCCTGCAATGGCGCGGGAAGTACTTGATGGTGCCCGTGGAAGAAGGGGTGGCGGTGGTGCACATCCGGCGCGCCCATTTGCGGATTTTGTTTGAGCGCTTCATGGCGCGATTGCGGGCAGGAGAGGCGGCCGCAGTGGCATCCCAAACGCTCTTGATTTCCGAAGACATCACCTTGACGCAGCCCGAGGTGATGGCCTTGACCGACGCCAGGGAGGCGTTGCTGGCCATGGGCATGGATTTGGCCCAAGTCGACGACCAAACCGTGCAGCTCCGCGCGGTGCCGGCAGACATGACCGCCCACGTACGCGAGGCGCTGGATGCGGTGTTGGAAACCTACCACGACGGCCTGTGGACCGACCACGAAGCGCGTCAAGCCCAATGGGCGAAAGCGTGGGCAAGCCGCGCGGCCGTGACAGGTGAGGCGCCCATGCCTTTGGAGGCGCGGCGTCGGTTGGTGGCCGACCTTTGGGCCTGTGATCACCCCAACGTGGATCCAGATGGACGGCAGACGCTGTCGATTTGGGCTGCAGAGGACCTTGAAAACCCCTTCCGCTGATGTTGCAGAACACCCCTCAAGTCGTCAAAAACCTGATCATCCTCAACGTGCTCATGTACCTGGGGTCGGGACTCATCGGAGATTCTGTGGCCGTGCCGCTGTTGGCGGGCACGTACCCTGGTTCGCCGTTCTTTCAGCCGTGGCAAATCATCACCCACATGTTCATGCACGGGGATTTGGGGCACATCTTCTTCAACATGTTCGCGCTGTTCATGTTTGGGTCGCAGCTCGAGCGGGTGTGGGGCCCTCAGCGCTTCCTGACGTACTACATGGTGTGTGGCCTTGGCGCCTTTGCCCTGCATGAATTGGTGGTGGGATTGCAGTTCTACAATGAACTCGGCACCTTCTTTCCGGCCGCCGAGCAGTTCATTTCCCCCAACGCCAGTCCCCTCCAGCGTGCCCGCGTGCTGGAGATGGTGTACGGCCGCGTGGTGGGAGCCAGCGGGGCGGTGTTTGGCTTGCTCCTTGCGTTTGGGATGCTCTTTCCCAACACCCAACTGATGTTGCTGTTTCCGCCCATTCCCATCCGCGCCAAGTATTTCGTGATGGGCTACGGCGCGATTGAATTGATGTTGGCATTCCAGAACAGCCCTGGCGACAACGTGGCGCACTTTGCGCACCTTGGAGGGATGATTTTTGGCTATTTCTTGCTCAAGCGGTGGCAACAGGACCGCGGTCATTTTTATTGAATCATGTGGGAGAATCTGAAAGCGATGTGGCGTGATGGCGGCATGCTGACCCGCCTGGTGTGGGTGAATGCGGCGGTGTTTGTTGTGCTCATGACGTTGGATGTGGTGGATCAACTTGGAGGTGGGGTCGTGTCGTCGGTGTTGCCCGCAGAGGGAGCCCGAACCTTGGCCACGTCCTGGCGTCTCGAGGTCTTGGCGAAGCGACCTTGGAGTGTGCTGACCCACATGTTCACGCACCAAGGCGTGTGGCACGTGGGCATGAACATGTTGCTCTTGTTTTGGATGGGCCGGGTGTACCAAGGTGAGGTGGGATCGCGGCGGTTGCTGAGCACCTACCTCGCAGGGGGGCTCGCGGGATTTGCCGCCTACTTTTTCTTGACCAACGGGTTCAAACCCCTTCAAACGGGAACCTACGCCTTGGGGGCCTCGGCCTCGGTGATGGCCATTTTTGGGGCGATTGCCACGCTGCGTCCCGAGCTGAAGTTCAACTTGATTTTGTTTGGACCGGTGTCCCTGAAGCACCTGTTTTGGGGATATGTGGTGCTGGACTATTTCGGATTGAGCCGCGGCGTGAATGCCGGCGGCAACGTGGCGCACTTGGGCGGGGCGTTGTTTGGGGTGTTGCTCGTCATGCAAGACCGCAAGGGCACCAACTTGGTGGGCTGGCTGGAATGGATCTTGGACGCCCTGACTTCGCGGTCCCTGTCCATTCCCAAGCGCAAGCGCAGCCGGTTCAAGGCGTCGACCTCCAACCGATGGAAGGCCGCAGAGCGCGAAGCCTCGCGTGCCCCGATGTCCGACGACGAATTCAACGCCGCCCGTGCGGTGCGTGGGGAGCGGTTGGACGCGATTTTGGACAAAATCTCCAAGCACGGC
>JBMZAL010000035.1:0-10305 GCA_049611325.1 Flavobacteriales bacterium | reverse complement strand
CTCATCGTAATTGCACGCATCTTCATCCGTACACCCAGCGTAGGCATTTCCGCCACAATTGCCACAGGCATCCACGTACAAACAGCTTCCATCGTCACACCCAGCTCCCGCATCGTAATTGCAGGCGGCCATGTCGGTGCAAGCGGCATAAGCCTCACCCCCACAATTGCCGCACACGTCATTGAACAGACATGAGCCGTCGTCACAACCAACTTCAGCATCGTAGTTGCAAGCCATCTCGTCCGTGCAACCGGCGGTGGCACTCCCGCCGCAGTTCCCGCACGCGTCTTCAAACAAACAAGATCCGTCGTTGTCGTTGGCCGAAACGTTGAAGTTGCAGGCCAGGTCGTCTGTGCATCCCGGCGTGTACGCCTCCACACTGATTTCAGACGATGCCAAAAGGGCTCCGGACAGAGACTTTGCATACACCCCGATGTGGTACACCCCATTCATGTCCGGATCGAATGCCCCGCCGGCGTCGACGAGCAAGTCTGCCCAGAACCCGAAGGCCAAATTTTGGGAGTCCTGGAAGAGGCCCGTGAATTCCACGCCTGTGCCGACCAACACATCGTTCAGTGCACCGTACAAGGTGTAGGCCTCCGATGGGTTCGTCAGATCGATGTCTTCTGACGGGTCGAAGTCCACGCCAAATTCCACCACCACGTCTTGGAACGTCAGGCTGCCCAAATTGACGCTGAGCAAGTAATTCCAACGGGCGCCCGGCGTCCCTCCTTCGGGCGTGTCGGAGAAGCCCGTGGGAATGCGATAACGCGACGGCATGGTTGGTTCAGGCACAATGCCCCCCACATACCGCTCTATGGCGCCCAGCGACAAGGCGATGCCGTTGCAGGTGTCAAGAGACACGGCCATGTTGGTGTTGGGAATGCCCGTGCCGATCACAATGGCGTCGGGTGAGGTGACGTCAAAAGAAATCTCAGGCACGCAATAGACACAGGTGTTGTCGTCTTCGTTGGCCAAGTCATTGTAGTTGCTGGCCAAGACGTCCATGCAACCGTCAACGCGAACAAACACTTCAATGGCTTGGGTGGCCGTCGAACCGTTGCCACAGTCATCGACGGCGGTGTACGTTCTCAACCAGTGTTCGATCCCCTCTTCTTCAAAAGTCAAGACATCCTCTGCCGTCCAGGTTGCCGAGGCATCGCAAGCGTCCTCCACGCTCAAGTCGGGCATGGGAAGGGCTTCTGCGCCGAGAGGTTGTCCTGATTGGTAAAGAACCACGAGCGGCAAGAGTGGGGTCAGAATGGCCGGTGCGGTCGTGTCCACCACAGCGATGGTGCGTGACACCGTGACCGCGTTTCCGCACGCATCCGTCGCAGTCCAAACCTGAATGAGGTTGGATTCCCCGGTGCACGCGCCAATCTCCGTGTTCTCCACAAGCATCACCTCGGCGATGCTGCAGGCTTCCTCAAACACAGGCGCATCCGAGGGCAAGGATTCCTGGCAAGACACCACCACGTTGTCAGGCATTTCGACGACCACAGGCGGCAGGGTGTCCGTGATTCGGACAGCGCGTGAGACACTGGAAGCATTGCCGCACGCGTCGGTCACGGTGTAGGTGATGGTTTGGGTGTTCTCCCCATTGCAAGCCCCCTGCTCGTTGGTGAACGAAGACGTTGTCGTCCAATCACTGCAATTGTCTGTCACAAGCAATTGCGGCGAAGGGATGGGTTCACCACAATTGACATCCAACGTATCCAAGGGGGATTCCACATCCAGCATGACAACGGGTGCCACGTCGTCGACAAAATGCAACCGCTGCTCGACAGCCGTCTGGTTGCCGCATGCATCGGTGGCCACGTAGGTGCGCACAAGGGTGTATTCCGCGGGACACGCCCCCTCCTCGGTCGCTTCACTCATCGTCACCGACGTTGAGCTGCATTCGTCGGTAACAGCCAGTTCCTGCGGCTCAGGCGCCTCCTCAGAACACGAGAGCGTCACATCTTGAGGCACTTCCAAGAAAGATGGTGCTGTGGTGTCGATTTGGGTCAACATCTGGGTGGCTGTAGTCTCATTGCCACACGCATCGGATGCCGTTACGATACGAATCCACTGAAATCCACAATCCAACATCAGCGTATCCAAGGTCTCCGTCCACGAAACGCTGCCGCAGGCGTCGCTCACGCTCACATCGCCCAACACGGGCATCTCAGGACATGACACCTCTACATCCGCGGGCATGACAATTTCAGGCCCCGTTGTGTCGACCTCATCCACAACCTGTGAAACTTCGGTGGACGAACCGCATGCATCGGTCAATTCAAATGTGCGCACGAGACGTTGACCACTGCAGAAGGGAGATGTGAAAGCATCTGTCGAAGCCAAGGACAATCCTCCACAGTCCTCGTATTCAGGTGAAGGCAGCGCCACATTTTCGCCACATTCCACCACCAAATCCTCGGGCACAAAAGAAAATTCAGGAGCCCCTTCATCGTGCAAAAACACCGTGTAAGACGTGTCCAAGGCGTTTCCGCAGTCGTCCATGACATGAAGTTGAATCTCGAATGAAAACACCCCTTGACACAGAATCGTGGTGTCCGTGAAGAAAATTTCAGCCCCAAGGGAAGCATCACAGATGTCGCGCGTCAGCGGCAGCCAATCCAAACTGGACTCACAGTAGTGCCCGCCGTTTTCCACGTTGTTGATCACATAAGGTGACTCGTTGTCTGTCAATTCAATCCGTTGGACATGGGTGGCCACCGAATCGCAGCCCACCACAGACCACATTCGATCGATCACCGTCTCTTGGTCGCAATTCCCCGTCAACGCCACATCCTCAAAGGAGATGTCAACGCCCGCGCATGTCGAGTCCTGGGTGACCATTGGGGCTTCATCGAACGAGGACAGATCCGCGTCGCATGAAGCATTCAGCACATCGTTGGGCCAAATCACCTCGAACTGCGCATGAAGCGAAGCACTCATGGTGACGGAAGAGAAAATAGCGAACGAACGAATCAGCGCGTGTTTCATGATGGATAGCTTGGGTTTTGAACTCCACAAAGAGACTTAAACGTGACCTCCACCCCTTTCCATTTTACAATGGAGTTATACACACAACCCTAGCATTTTCAACGGATTACATAAGAATCAATTGAGACGCACGCCCTGCATGATATCCCTGCAACCGACAACAAAGTCAAGGCAGCCGCCCCGTTCTTGACAACAATCTGCTCAGCCCAAGTTCTGGACACAAAAAAGGCCCTGCGCAATGCAAGACCTCTTGTAGCGGGGGGGGGGCTCGAACCCCCGACCTCAGGATTATGAATCCTGCGCTCTAACCAGCTGAGCTACCCCGCCGAATGGGCGGCGAAGGTATAACGATTTGGCTTGAATTCACACTCTTTTATGGACTCGATTCAACAAATCCTGCCGTATCTTGTGAACCTCGGGCGGGGCAAAAGGTTATTCCGCCAAGACGCGAGGATTGCATGCCTCATTCCAATGACTCAACGACCATGATGACCGCCGAAAAAGTGAAATTTCAACTCGAAATCCCTTTGAACAGCTCCAAAGGAGTGTTGTACAACTGCATCAGCACGCCTTCCGGCTTGGCGGAGTGGTTCTGTGACGACGTCAACATCAAGAAAGACGTCCACATCTTCTTTTGGGATGGCAGCGAGGAGTCTGCGCGTATGATTAGCAAAAAGAAAGACGATTTTGTCAAGTTTCGGTGGCTCGAAGCCGAGGAAGAAGGCGAAGACACCTTCTTTGAATTGCGCATTCGTGTGGACGACCTCACCGGAGAGAACTCTCTTTTGATCACAGACTTTGCCGACGACGATGAAGTCGAAGATGCCAAGGACCTCTGGGAGGCTCAGGTGACCAAGTTACGTCGCGTATTGGGCTGCTGAGCAGCCTCCCTTCATCCTACAAATGGAGCAAGTCTCGAAGCCACAGCGTCGGACCACTTCCCCTGCCCTTCTTGAGCCTCCAAATCCCACGTCTCGGAGATCGCACCTGAGGTCTCGACTTTGCGCCATGACCAAAGGCTCCGAATGACTTCATGAGTTGGTGTGGCGCGTAGCTCCACCTTTGCATGGAGGATGAACCCATGCTTTTGGGCCTCCACCACGACTTCTTGAGCGCGATCTTCTGGAAACACCAGGTCAAAGCTCCCTTGTGCATGCAGGCAGGCTGAAGCTGTGCTGAACAAGACGCGCAATGGCAAAGTGTCGTCATGCCTGGCCAGATTGCGCTTGCGATCCTGGCTTTTGGGATGGTTGTGGAAAAACGGGGGATTGCACACAATGAGGTCCGCTTCTTTGGACCACCCTTGAATGGCCCGCTGATGCACTTGGATGCGATTCGAAAATGGGCTTTCAGCTACGTTTTCAGTGGCTTGTTGTGCGGCTTCGGGCTCGAGCTCAACCGCGTCGATTTCCGCCTGTGGGAAGCGTTGTGCCAACATCAGTGCAAGCACGCCTGACCCCGTTCCAATGTCGAGGATGCGTCGCACGGATTGGCCAGTCTCCGTGCTTGTGGTCCCGGCCCAGGAGCCCAACAGAAGCGCGTCCGTTCCGACCTTCATTCCGCAGGCATCGTCGTGCACGCGGAATTGCTTGAATTCCTGAATCCTTCGGCCAGAACGTCCCACCGTCAGGAAGTTTTGGCCTTGCGATTTTGCCACGTTTCAAAGGAGGGGAAATCCTCCACGCGGTCCTGAGGGGCCTCTGCGAATGGGGCGACTTCGACCAAGCTGTCATGGCAATCCGCCGGAAGGCGTTGGTACAGGGCAGTGCCTTCGGTCTTGTGGGCCACCATGGCGTCGCTGACTTGCCCTTTGACCTCGGCAGGATGTCCCACGATCAGGCTTCTGGGTTCAAACACCGACCGCGCCTTGACCAAGGCCAAAGCCCCCACAATGCACTCCTCCCCGATGACCGCGTCGTCCAGAATGACGGCATTCATGCCAATCATGCAGTTCTTGCCCAAGGTGGCGCCATGCACCATGGCCCCGTGCCCGACATGCGCTCCTTCTGCGAGGTGAACCGTGGTGCCTGGAAACATGTGGATGACACATCCCTCCTGCACATTGACGCCGCGTTCCAATTCGATTTTACCCCAATCGCCGCGCAACACCGCGTGCGGCCCCACATAGCAATCTGGCCCCACGGTCACATGACCGATGAGTGTGGCCTGAGGATGAACGAATGCCGTCGGATGAACCACCGGCACCATGTTGCGAAAGGCGTACACCATGGAATCAGCGCTGGGCGTTTTCAATGACGGCTGCGTAGCCTTGTCCCACCCCAATGCACAACGTCACCAATCCATATTTCCCACCCGTTCGCTGCAATTGACGTGCCGCAGCCAACAAGATGCGTGCGCCTGTCATCCCCAGCGGGTGGCCCAAGGCAATTGCGCCGCCGTTGGGGTTGATTCTGGCATCGTCGTCGGCCAAGTTCCAGCTGCGAATGCACGCCAAGCTTTGGGCCGCGAATGCCTCGTTCAATTCAATCACATCGAGGTCGTCAAAGCCAATGCCCGCTTTGGCAAGCGCGCGGTTGGAGGCCTCCACAGGCCCAATGCCCATGATGCGAGGCGGAACCCCCACCACGGCAGAAGAAACCATGCGTGCCAACGGAGCCAAGCCTTGAGATTTCAACCCTTCTTCGTTCGCCAACAACAGCGCAGCCGCACCGTCATTCAGGCCGCTGGCATTTCCTGCCGTGACACTTCCTCCCTCCTTGCGAAAAGCGGGACGCAATTTGGCCAAGATCTCAGGCGTGGTGCCCGGCTTGATGAATTCGTCGGCCTCAAAAGAGATGGGATCCTTCTTCCGTTGGGGGATGCTCACGCTCACGAGCTCCACTGCAAGGCGTCCCTCCTTCTGGGCAGCAGCGGCCTTCATTTGGCTTCGGTACGCGAACGCATCCTGATCTTCTCGGCCAATGTGGTGCAAATCCACGAGGTTCTCGGCCGTTTGACCCATGCCTTCTGTGCCGTAAAGCACATCCAGACGTGGATTGATGAATCGCCAACCAAAACTGGTGTCGTGCAATTCCATGTCTCGGCCAAACGGCTTGGACGCCTTGCTCAACACCCAGGGTCCTCGCGTCATATGCTCGACACCTCCCGCAAGCACCACCTGGGCATCGCCCATGTGAAGCATGCGAGATGCGTGCACCGACGCGGCCAGACCTGAAGCACAAAGGCGGTTGATCGTCTCCGCAGGGACTTCTTGGGGCAACCCCGCGAGCAGGCTGGCCATGCGCGCGACATTTCGGTTGTCTTCACCCGCCTGATTGGCACAGCCCATCAGCACATCGCCGATCGTCATGGGGATCCAGGTTGGGGTGGCGTTCCATCAAGGAACGCAGGGCATGTGCCGCCAAATCATCTGTGCGAATGGAAGACAATGTCCCCCCAAACGAACCAATCGGCGTGCGCACGCCGTCAACCAAATAGGCATTCATGAAGCGAAGATAGGTTGGTGCGGACCTGTTCTTGCCCCAAATTGCAGCATGCGTTTGGGCATTGCTTCCACCTTCCCTCCCTACCGCGGCGGCATCGCCCAGTTCAATGCTGCGATGGCGCAGTCCTTGAAAGACCATGGTCACGAGGTGCATTGCATGACTTGGCGCCGTCAGTACCCCTCCTTGTTTTTTCCAGGCACATCCCAATGGGAACCTGGTGCGTCGATTCGAGATGTCGACATGCCCGCTCCGTTGGACAGTCTGAACCCTTTGAGTTGGAAGGAAACGGGACGGGAATTGGCCGTCCACAGCGATGTGGCGATTCTTCCGTTTTGGCATGCGGCATTGGCCCCTGCTTTGACCGGCGTCGCGCGCGAGGCCAAGCGCCATGGCATCGGCCGGGTGCTCGCATTGATGCACAACGCCTCCTCCCACGACGGGCGCGGTTGGGATCGACGGTTGACTGAGCGCTTCTTGGGGGCTGTGGATGGCGTGGTGACGCTGAGCCAGCCCGTCAGTGATGCCCTTTCAGCTTGGCATCCACACACCTTGTTTCATCCCTTGTACAACCATCACGCCAGTGCCGTGGGCCAAAAAGAAGCGCGACGGAAACTTGGGCTGGACGACAACGCGCATGTCCATTTGTTCTTTGGACTGATTCGCCCCTACAAAGGCTTGGTCGTGCTTCTCGAAGCGCTGGCCAAATTGCCTGAAGACCATGTGTTGGTGGTGGCTGGGGAATGCTATGGTTCGTGGGAGCCTTATGCCCAACTCATCGCCAAACATGGTTTGTCCCAGCGTGTGGTGGTGCACAATGAATTCATCGACGACCGAGACGTGCCCGTCTACTTTGCGGCGGCCGACAACCTCGTCCTTCCCTATGTTGAAGCCTCTCAGAGTGGCGTCACGGCCCTTGCCCTGCATCACAAACGCAAAGTCATCGCCTCGGATGTGGGCGACTTGTCCAACAGCATTGTGCCCGAATTGACGGGACGCCTGGTCCCTTCCAATAACATTTCGGCTTTGTCCGAGGCCATGTCCAAACCGTGGCTGGCCCAGTCCGCAGACATCGACGCCGCCTTCAAGTCAAAAAAAGACTCAGTTGGTCGGCATGGGCAACCCAGCTGACGCAACAGGTGGAATCGGATTTTTCTGCAGCTCTCTGAGTGGGCGAATCAACGGGTCGAACACAAACCGTTGAAGCAACACGACTTCGCCGTCATCCGTGACGCCATGCAGCTGCTCCATGTCGTGTTCCTCCACAACGCCAAGGTCGTTGGGCTGACCTGATCCCGGCTTCCAATGCACGTAGATGTTGGCGCGCTTGCCATCTTTGCCCACGGCCGAAAGCTCAAACGCCGCCGACGCCGTTCGCAAACTGTCCTCCACGTGGGGGTCCAGCCGTGAACGGAATGTTTCGAGGTGGACTTTCTTGAACCGCAGGAAGTGGTCTTGCACGCCCGTGGTGTCGCGGTAGGGCAATGGATTGCCTTCCAAATCGGACAACACCAAACCTCCATCGGCTTGGGCCGTCAATGCATACGACTGGCCGTCCTCTTCCAAGATGCGCACTTCCACTTCACGCAGCGTGCGTTTGGGGTGATCGAAGATGCCTGTGTAGCGCCACTCCCGTTCAGACGTGAAAAAGCGTGTGCTCAAATACCCCGTGAACCCTTCCATGTGAACCACGTAAGGTTCTGCGCCACGACCCTCTGGGGTTTCTAGGACCATGTAGGTTCCTGTGTGGCTAGGGGTGGCCGTGCCGACGTACCACGTCTTCACCGGTTGGTCTCCACCTTGATAGATTTCCACCTTCTTGCCTCGGGCGGCAATCAAACGAACCACATTTTCCTGGGCGGCTTCGGCCACCGGACCTTGCACAGCCGCCCGCCGAAACGTCTTCAGCAACAACTTCACTGCGTCCTCACGGGCTTTGTACTTGCCGTTCAAATCCCAAAGGCGTCCGCCTTCAGGACGGGTCAGCGTCACCTCCACCCCGTCCATGTCGGCAATGAAAATCTTGTCCACCTTCGAGGTGTCGAGAATGCCAAAGTCCGTCCCTTCAATGCGGTCAAGACGTCCCTGGCTGCCCTGCAGCCACCATACGCCAGCGGTGACCAAGGTGAGGGCCACCAGAATGTAAAGGATGCGCAAATTCGAATGCATGAGGAAAGGGATTAAACAGCACGACCAAACAACCGGCGACGCGTCGTCAATACCGCGCCCGCCAACAGCATCACCACGAGCAACGGCATGCCCACAGCCACAAATTGCCACCCGCTGCGCTCCGCCCGAATCCGAGCATCATCCAGCGAACGAAGTTGAATGCTTCGAGATCGGACGCTGATGAGTGCGTCCTCTTGAAGCAAGTAATTGATGGCGTTGAGCAAGAATTCTTTGTTGTCGTACACAACCCGCCTCGCGTATCGGTCGTAGCCCAAAGGCAAGACGCGCCCGTCCGAACGGAAGCGGTTTCGCGCCACGTCCCCGTCGGAGACGACCACCATGGCTGTGGGGGCACTCGAGGGACGGAAGGCAAAGTCTGCATCGTCGCGCAGGGCGCTGGGCAAGGTTTGTGCGTAATGGGAACGGAACGTCCCCTCCAACAGCGCAGCGAAGCCCGCATTGGGGGTGTTTCCCTCCGCGAAGTAGGCCGGGTCCAAATCGACAATGCCGCTTGAAATCCGAACGGGTACGCGGTACGTTTTGGCCCGTTCGCTGGACGTGAGCAACATCGTCGACGTCACCTCTTCTTGGGTGTTCACCAAGTCCAGCGATGACACAAAATCGAAGTGGATGGGATCCAAATTGTTGGTGATGGGGTGTCCCGTCCCCAACGGCATGGACAACGGAGCGAAATACCAGTTGAACAGCTGCATGTTGCGCTGGTTGCCCATGGGTCCCGCGTCGAGAAGAATGGGCGCGCATTGCGGGTCGATGATCAGATTGCGGTTCAAGCGCACACCGTAATCAAAGAGCTGGTCGTAGAGGCCGATTTGATTCTCCACCCCAAAGGTCTCCTTGGTTTGGCGCAAGCTGTCCAAATCCGTCAGCACCGGGTCCACCATCCACAGGATTCGCCCTCCATTCATGAGGAATTGATCCAAGATCACTTTGTCCTTCTCCGGGAACATGCTGTCCGGCTTGGCCACGATGAGCAAGTCGTAGCGGTTTGTGCGGTAACGCATGCCGTCGAGCTTCTCGGAAAGCACGTTCAAGCGGCCGTCCAACTCAACCCGGGCCACGAGGTGGTCCTCTTCAAGGGTTGACACCAAGTCGATCATGGCCAAATCTTCCAGCTCGCCGTGCCCCTCCAAAATGGCGATGCTCTTGGATTCAAACGCCGTGCTGTTTCGAATGCCCGATGCCAAGTTGAATTCCAGGGTGTTGATCGATCCCTGGATCATGGCTTGGTCCGCCTGCGGAATCTCGCTGCCGAAGAATTGAACGGGGCTCTCCTCGCCTCGGAACGAAATCATGGCGCCTGGCCAAATGGTCTGAAAGGCCTGGCGACCGTTGTCTTCAAACGCGATGCGCGTGAACTCCAACCCCCGTTCGAACAAGGCTTGCTCGTTTTGGCCAATGGTTTGGGCATCGTCGATGTCGTAGATGTCCACGAACTGAAACGCAAGGCGTCCCCCACTCGCCTGGGCCATGCGCTGCAACAAGGACTCGACTTCCGATTCCAAGCGCATCCACTCTTGCGGCAATTCCCCTGTCAGGTAACACGTCACAAGCACGTCGTCCTGCAATCCCTCCAAAAGGGCGACCGTGCCCTCCGCCAAGGTGTGCCGCTTTTCCGCCGTCAAATCGACCGCGCCGTGCACCAACTGACTCAGCACAATCACCACCCCCATCACCGCGGTCGAGA
>JBMZAL010000034.1:0-10307 GCA_049611325.1 Flavobacteriales bacterium | reverse complement strand
TTCCGAACGGCACCACGAGCTCGGTGTCGTCGCAATCCTGATTGCCGGGAACGTGCTTCGTTCCGTGTCCATAGACGCGAAGCCCCAGTTCGAGTTGGTTCCCTTGGTGAAGTTCTTTGAGTGTTTCGCTGAGGAGGTTGGACGCGGTTTCAATTTTTCGATGTCCACCCCAAAACGCATTCATGCTGTTGGAGGCATCAAAGACGAAGAGGATGCGTGTGGGGAGCGCTTCGCCCTCGACTTGGACTTGGCTTTGGCCTTCAAGCGTGCACAACGTCAAGAGGCAACCCAGAAGGAGTTGACCCCACGACGAGGGGAGCGTGACTTGAAGGGAAATCATGTGTGGAAAAGGATCAGTAATCCTCCAACGTCGATTCAAGCTGGTTCAGTGCGTCGGCCAGCTGGTCGTCACTTGGCGCAATGCCGTGCCACTTGTGGGTGCCTTCCATGAAGTCCACGCCCTTGCCCATGTCAGTCTTCATCAAGACCACTGTGGGAATCCCAGAGCCACGGTGGCCGTGGGCCTCTTCGATGACGCGCTGCAGGTCGGCAAAATCGTGGCCATCGCACGTCAAGACGCGCCAGCCAAAAGCCTTCCATTTGCCCGCCAAATCGCCGAGTGACATCACGTCCTCGGTGCTTCCGTCGATTTGCTGTCCATTGCAATCGATGAACGACAAGATGTTGTCGACTTTGTGGTGGGCGGCGTACATGGCAGCTTCCCAGATTTGGCCCTCTTGCAATTCGCCGTCGCCGTGGAGGGAGTACACCCAGGTGTCCTCGCCATTCAAAGTCTTGACTTGGGCAGCACCGAGCGCGACGGACAACCCTTGGCCCAAGGAGCCCGAGGCCACGCGGATGCCTGGGAGGCCTTCTTCCGTGGCGGGGTGGCCTTGGAGGCGGCTGTTGAGCTTTCGAAAGGTGCTGAGTTCTTCCACAGAGAAGTACCCGCGTCGGGCGAGCACGCTGTACCACACGGGGCTGATGTGCCCGTTGGACAAGAAAAAGACATCCTCGCCGTGGCCGTCCATGTCGAACGCATCAGGGTTGATGTTCATGGTGTCGAAGTACAATTGCACCAACAAATCGGTGCACCCCAAGGAGCCACCGGGGTGGCCACTTTGCACTGCGTGGACCATGCGGACGATGTCGCGGCGAACCTGGGTCGCAAGCGCTGTCAATTCTGTGGAATTCATGGGGCAAAAGTACCTGAAGTGCGGGGGGAGGATGGCCCGTTGTGAAAAAACATTGGAAAACGAGGATGGCCTTGCGGAGGGGGTGCACGCCGTACCTTTGTGGCTCATCTCATTCCACTCATCTCATGGCTCTGCAATGTGGCATCGTCGGCCTTCCCAACGTCGGCAAATCAACCCTCTTCAACTGTCTCTCCAACGCCAAGGCCCAAAGTGCAAATTTCCCTTTTTGCACGATTGAGCCCAACCTTGGTGTGATTACGGTGCCGGACCCTCGGCTGAACAAACTCGCGGAATTGGTGCAACCCCAAAATGTCATTCCCACCACCGTGGAAATCGTCGACATCGCCGGGCTTGTCAAGGGCGCGAGCAAAGGAGAGGGGCTTGGCAACAAGTTTTTGGGGAACATCCGCACGACAGATGCCATCCTTCACGTGCTGCGTTGCTTTGAAGACGACAACATTGTGCACGTCGACGGAAGCATTGACCCAATCCGCGACAAGGAGGTCATCGACATTGAGTTGCAGCTCAAAGACTTGGAGACGGTGGAATCACGGATGTCGAAAGTGAAGAAAGCGGCCCAAACCGGCGACAAAGAGGCGGTGAAGCAGATGACGTTTTACACCCGTCTTGTGGAACACCTGGAACAAGGAAAGAGTGCACGTGGGTTGGAGCTCGAAGAATTCGAAGCGCCATTGATGAGCGAAATGCAATTGCTGACCGCCAAGCCCATTCTGTACGTGTGCAACGTGGACGAAGGTTCTGTGGTCAACGGGAATGCCCATGTGGAGCGTGTGCGCGCCGTGGCGCAGGATGAGGGAGCCGGCGTGCTCGTACTTGGTGCAGCCATTGAAGCGGACATTGCCGAACTCGAAGATGCCGAGGAACGCGACATGTTCCTCACAGACCTCGGCTTGGACGAGCCTGGCGTGGCGAAATTGATCCGCGAAGCTTATGCGCTTCTCGACTTGCAGACCTACTTCACGGCCGGAGAGAAGGAAGTGCGCGCCTGGACCATCCGTCGCGGTTACACAGCCCCTGAAGCCGCGGGCGTGATCCACACCGACTTTCAAAAGGGATTCATTCGCGCCGAGGTTGCCAAATACAACGACTACGTGGCGTTGGGCTCAGAATTGGCTGTCAAGGAAGCAGGCAAGCTCAGCGTGGAAGGGAAGGAGTACGTGGTGGAGGACGGAGACATCATGCACTTCCGTTTCAATGTGTAAGGCGTTTTGCGTCACGTTGGCCTGGTCGGTCGTGTTCGCCGGTTTTGGGCAAGGCGAGGACCGTTCCACCTTGCGGGTTCCTGGCATGCCAGAGGCCGTGGCTGCCACCATGCAGCGGCAGCAAGATGCGTGGAACCAAGCGGATCTCGTGGGCTTCATGGAGGGCTACTTGGCCAGCGATTCCCTGATGTTCATTGGCAAGTCGGGTGTGACGTACGGCCATGAGGCCACGCTGAAGCGTTACATGACGGGATATCCTGATGCCTCTGCGATGGGCACATTGACATTCCAAAACCTCCAATGGATTTCGCTTGGAGACCATGCTGGTTGGTTGATGGGGAAGTGGGCGTTGAAGAAAGAGGCGCAAGAAGATGCAGAGGGCATGTACACGCTGCTCTGGCGGAAGCTGGACGGCACGTGGCTCATCGTGGCGGACCACAGTTCTTGAGTCATGGATGTGGTGACCCTGGTCGTGTTGGGAACTGTGTTCGTGTCTTGGCAGCTGATGGAGCGCCCTGACAAATCGAAGTGGATGCTCGTCCCATTTCGTTGCCACGCTCACAAGGAATGGCACCGGGTGATCACCCATGCCTTTGTTCATGCCGATTGGATGCACTTGGCGTTCAACATGTTCGTGCTCTACGAGTTTGGGCGCGTGGTGGACGCCGAGTTGGCCGGGTTGGGATGGATGGGCTTTCCTGCGCTCTACGTCGCAGGCATTGTGGCCGGTGCCATCCCCGCATTGCAAAAGCACAAGCACAATCCATCCTATGCCAGTCTGGGAGCGTCAGGCGCGGTCAGTGCCGTGCTGCTTGCGTTCATTGTGCTCCATCCTACGCACACGTTGTTGCTGTTTTTTGTCATCCCGATGCCGGCGGTGTTGGCAGGGGTGCTCTTCTTTTGGTACGAAAGCCGAATGCAACAACGGGGTCGCACACGGATTGCACACGATGCTCACCTTGGCGGCGCACTCGTGGGTGTGGCATGGGTTGTTTTGTTTGTCCCAAGCGCCGTTCCGCGGTTCATTCAGTCTCTGCAAGGGCTGTTGCCATGATCCTTCGCAGGGATCAGTCGACAATCCGATACACCTCCTCGTTGGCGCGGCGCATGAAATAGCGCTCACGCGCAAACCGCTCAAGGGCCTGTGGGTCATTCAGCAAGGTGGCCTGCGTTTGACGTAAGTTTTCAATGCGACGCTCCACATCAGCGAGTTCCTGCTTCGCCTTGGACAGCTCCCGGGCCTCACGCACCACGAAGGGAAGGCCCAAGTCGTGGATGAACGTCGACCAAATCAGCGCAACCAACGTGGCTGCGATGTATTTGTTCTGGAGCGCCTCTCGGACCGCAGGAGGGATGTGCATCACGCGTCGGTGTCAGGCTGATCGTCCTTGTCCTCGTCCTTCTTTTTGGACGACTTCTTGGGCGCCTTTTTGCGTGAAGCCTTGGGGGCTTCTCCGGCAGGTTCCGCTTCTCCGCCATTCAGCGCTTCTTCCGCACCTTCGGGCATCTGGAGCAAACCTCCTTTGATGACCTCAATGGTCAGTTCGGTTGCGTCTGCCTCGAGGTCAGCGCGGAGCAAATCGCCTTCTGAGACTTCACTGTTGATGATTTCCTCGGCAAAGGGGTCTTCCAAGTATTTCTGAATGGCGCGCTTGAGTGGACGGGCACCGTATTTCTCATCGTATCCCTTGTCCGCAATGAAGTCCGCAGCAGAACTCGTGATTTCCAAGTCATAACCCAAATCCACGACACGCTTCTTTAAGGCATCAAGCTCGATGTTGATGATGCTGTGGATGTGCTCACGTTTCAAACTCTTGAACAAGATGACGTCGTCGATTCGGTTCAGGAATTCAGGAGCAAAGGCACGCTTCAACGCGGTTTGAATCACGCTGTCGCGGTCCGAGGCTACGTTCGCTTGTTTCGCCGAGGTACCGAAGCCCACGCCCGTGCCGAACTCAGCGAGTTGGCGCGCACCGATGTTGGACGTCATGATGATGATGGTGTTGCGGAAATCCACCTTGCGGCCCAAGCTGTCCGTCAGCTGTCCATCGTCCAATGCTTGAAGCAGGAGGTTGAAGACGTCAGGGTGCGCCTTCTCAACCTCATCAAGCAAGACAATGGAATAGGGGCGACGCCGGACTTTCTCAGTCAATTGGCCACCTTCCTCGTATCCCACATAGCCCGGAGGTGCCCCGATCAAGCGTGTGACAGCAAACTTCTCCATGTACTCGGACATGTCGATGCGAATCAAGGCTTCCTCGGAATCGAACATGAATTTCGAAAGAACCTTGGCCAGTTGCGTTTTTCCGACGCCGGTAGGGCCCAAGAAGATGAAGGAACCGATGGGTTTGTTGGGGTCCTTGAGGCCTGCACGGTTGCGCTTGATGGCCTTGACCACCTTTTTGATTGCTTCGTCTTGACCGATGACTTTGCCTTCGAGGTCGGTGTTCATGCGTGCGAGCTTGCCGCTTTCCTTTTCTGCAATGCGCTGGACAGGAATGCCCGTCATCATGGCCACGACATCACCAACGTGGTCCTCGGTGACCGTGACGCGGTGGTTCTTTGAATCTTCTTCCCACGCTCGCTTGGCCTTCTCGAGCTTCTCGTTCAGGATGCGTTCCTGGTCGCGCAACCGCGCGGCCTCTTCGTAGCGCTGGGAGCGAACCACACGGCTTTTCTCGTCCTTGACGTTCTCGATTTCTTCCTCAATCTTGACGATTTCCTCTGGGACGTTGATGTTGGTCAGGTGTACGCGGCTGCCCACCTCGTCCAAAGCGTCGATGGCCTTGTCCGGAAGGTGACGGTCGGTGATGTACCGGCTCGTGAGTGCCACACACGCCGCAATGGCTTCATCGGTGTACTTGACGCTGTGGTGTTCCTCGTACTTGTCCTTGATGTTGTTGAGGATTTGCACGGTCTCTTCGATGCTGGTCGGTTCGACCATGACCTTTTGGAAGCGACGTTCCAAGGCGCCATCCTTTTCAATGTATTGACGGTATTCATCCAAGGTGGTGGCGCCAATGCATTGAATCTCGCCACGCGCAAGCGCCGGCTTGAACATGTTGGAAGCGTCCAACGAGCCGCTGGCACCTCCTGCGCCAACAATGGTGTGAATTTCGTCGATGAACAAAATGACATCCGGAGACTTCTCCAGCTCGTTCATCACCGCCTTCATGCGTTCCTCGAATTGGCCTCGGTATTTGGTGCCTGCCACCAAGGAAGCGACGTCCAACGTGACAATGCGCTTGTTGAAGAGCACGCGGCTGACCTTTTTCTCCACGATGCGAAGGGCCAAACCTTCCGCAATCGCACTTTTTCCCACGCCGGGTTCACCCATCAAGATGGGGTTGTTCTTTTTGCGGCGACTCAGGATTTGACTGACACGCTCAATTTCCTTGGCGCGTCCCACAATGGGGTCCAAACGGCCTTCCTCCGCCATGCGGGTGAGGTCACGTCCAAAGTTGTCCAAGACAGGCGTCTTGGATTTGGGGTCTCCTTTGCGCGACGCAGGGCCGCCGGAACCTCCGGAGCCACCAAAATCACCGCCACCCTCGGTGGGGGCGTCGTCGTCGGACAAGGAGTGGTCAGCGCGGGGTGCCCGGGCACCGCCGTTTTCTGACAGGAGGTTTTCAAATTCTTCTTTCGCCACGTCGTAATCGATGTTGAATGCGTGAATGCTCTTCGTTGCTACGTTGTCTTCGTCTTTGAGGATGCTGAGCAAGAGGTGCTCAGTGCCGATGATGCCGCTCTTGAAAATCTTCGCTTCGAGGTAGGTGATCTTCAGAATCTTTTCGGCTTGCTTCACCAGGGGGATGTTCCCAGAGCCACCGGGTTTGGCAGCACTCGGACGCACCGAACCTTCCACCAGTTTGCGCAGCTTCTGAAGGTCGCAATTGAGCCCCTCAAGGATGCGGACAGCCGTGCCTTCACCCTCTTTGATGATGCCCAAAAGGAGGTGTTCCACACCGATGTAATTGTGGCCCAAACGAAGCGCCTCTTCGCGACTGAGTGAGATGACCTCGCGAACCCGAGGAGAAAATTTTGCGTCCATGTCTTGTGTTGTTGTGGCCCGCAAGGCGAACGTCGAGTCTGTTTTGATTTGACATGCAGCCAAGGCCTCTTCAAAACTAGGATTCACCTTCGGGTCAGGTTGGGGTGAAGCCCAATGTTATTCACATCTCATTCACCTCATTTGTGAGTAAGTGGAACGCGTCTCATCCTCAGTCAGGGCGGGGCTCGTGGTATTTTTGAGGATGGTGAAATGCCCGTCGTCATCGGGCTGTGAAAGCACGTGAGACGACGGGATTGAAGAGCAACAAACGGACTTGATTGCAAGTCCATGAACGGACCCCATGGCAGAAGGAGAAAAAATCATCCAAATCAACATCTCAGACGAGATGAAATCAGCGTACATCGACTACTCGATGTCCGTGATCGTAAGTCGTGCACTTCCCGATGTGCGCGACGGCTTGAAGCCCGTCCACCGTCGAGTGTTGTACGGGATGTTGGATTTGGGCGTGTTGTCCAACCGTCCCTACAAGAAGTCCGCAAGGATTGTGGGGGAGGTGCTTGGAAAGTATCACCCGCACGGCGACAGCTCGGTGTACGACACCATGGTGCGGATGGCCCAGCATTGGTCCCTGCGCTATCCCATGGTGGATGGACAAGGAAACTTTGGATCCATCGACGGCGACAACCCCGCGGCCATGCGTTACACGGAAGCCCGTTTGCGCAAAGTGGCGGAGGACATGCTGTCCGATTTGGACAAAGAGACCGTGGACTTCAGGCCCAACTTTGACGAGAGCCTCAAGGAACCCACCGTCTTGCCTGCCAAGATTCCCAACCTGCTTGTCAACGGCGCAGCAGGGATTGCGGTCGGCATGGCCACCAACATGCCTCCCCACAACTTGACCGAAGTGGTGGAGGGCATGGTGCACCTCGTGGACAACCCCGATTGCACCATTGAAGACCTGATGACCTTCGTCAAGGCGCCAGACTTCCCGACGGGAGGGGTGATTCACGGCATCGAAGGTGTTCGTGACGCCTTCCAAACGGGCCGTGGCCGCATTGTGATGAGGGGCCGCGCGAAGTTCGAGGAGACCAAGACGGGTCGCGAAATGATCATCGTGGAGGAAATTCCCTACCAGGTGAACAAGGCGGACATGGTTCGAAAGACCGCAGACCTCGTCAACGACAAGAAAATCGAAGGCATCTCCGAGATTCGTGACGAGAGCGACCGCAACGGCATGCGCATCGTGTACGAATTGAAGCGCGACGCCATTCCAAACGTTGTGCTTAACAAGCTGTACAAGTACACGCAGCTACAAACCTCATTCTCAGTCAACAACATTGCTCTTGTCAAAGGGCGTCCGGAATTGTTGAACCTGAAGCAAATGATGTCGCACTACGTCGAGCACCGCCACGATGTGGTGGTGAGGCGCACTCAATACGACCTTGGCAAAGCCGAGGAACGTGCCCACATTCTGCAAGGGCTCATCATCGCCTTGGACAACATTGACGATGTCATTGCACTGATTCGGGCGAGCAAGACGCCTGAAGAAGCCAGAAATGGCTTGATGGAGAAGTTTGAACTCAGTGAGATTCAGGCCCGCGCCATCCTTGACATGCGTCTCCAAAAGCTGACCGGCCTCGAGCGCGACAAACTGCGCGCGGAGTACGATGAGCTGATGGAACTCATTGCCGACCTGAAGGACATCCTCGACCGTGTGGAGCGTCGGATGGAAATCATCAAAACCGAAATGCTCGATGTCAAGGAGCGCTTTGGTGACGAGCGTCGTTCGACCATCGAATACAGCAGTGCTGACCTAAGCATTGAAGACATGATTCCCGACGAGCAGGTGGTGGTCACCATCAGCCATGCTGGATACATCAAGCGCACGCGTCTCAATGAATACCGTGCCCAGAGCCGCGGAGGCGTGGGCTCCAAGGGAAGCACCACGCGTCAAGAAGACTTTTTGGAAAGCATTTTCACGGCGACCAACCACAATTGGCTGCTGATTTTCACTGCCAAGGGCAGGTGTTTCTGGATGCGCATCTTCGAAGTGCCGGAAGGAAGCAAGCAGAGCAAGGGAAGGGCCATCGTCAACCTCATCAACCTCGAAGGGGACGACAAGGTGCTGGCGTACATCCCGGTGAAAGACTTGAAAGATGAGGAGTACGTCAATGGCAATTATGTCATCCTGTGCACCAAGAAGGGCCTCATCAAGAAGACCAGCCTCGAGGCGTACAGCCGTCCGCGCACCAATGGCATCAATGCCGTGACCATTCGTGAAGGCGACGAGTTGCTGTCGGCACGCCTCACCAACGGGGATTCTGAAATTCTGATGGGTCTCCGTTCAGGCAAGGCCATTCGTTTCCACGAATCCACAGCACGTGCCGTGGGCCGGACCGCCATGGGCGTGAAAGGGGTGACCCTCGGTGGGCCAGACGACGAAGTCATTGGCATGGTGTGCATCAACGATGCGTCGAGCGACATCCTGGTCGTCTCCGAAAACGGATATGGAAAGCGTTCCGCGGTGGACGACTACCGCATCACCAACCGGGGCGGAAAGGGGGTGAAAACCCTCCAAGTCACCGACAAAACGGGCGAGTTGATCTCCATTTTGAACGTGACCGACGAGAATGACTTGATGATCATCAACAAGTCGGGCATCACCATCCGCATGGCCGTGGAGGAGCTCCGCGTCATGGGGCGCGCCACGCAGGGCGTCCGATTGATCAGCTTGCGCGGCAAAGACGCCATCGCTGCCGTATGCAAGGTGCCCAAATCGGACGAAGAGGACGAACTGGCCGAAGATGCGGAAGGAAACGTGGAAGGGGCAGAAGGGGCAGAAGGCGCAGCGGCGCAAGATTCCCCGGAACAGCCGGAAGCCTAATACAAAGTTGGCATGAGGTTTGACAAAAGCAAAATGTACTTTTGACCTCAACAACCTGAGACCTGTAGAAACGAAACACATCCCATGCAGAAAACACTCACCCTGATGGCGTTGGCCATTTGTGTCCAAGGATTTGGACAAAAAGAAGTTGTGTCCGCGTACAACGCCAACAAAGAAGGCGATTTCGCGACGGCGGCCACGTACATCGAGCAGGCCATCCAAAACCCCAAGGCGAACGTCAAGAACAAGACGTGGCGCTACCGCGGAGAGATCTACTTGAACATCAGCAAGGACAGCGCGTTGTTTGCGGCTTACCCTGATGCACTCGTGCGGGCCAAGGACAGCTACATGAAAGCCCAAGAACTTGACTCCAAAGGTTCATACGCATCAGAAATTCAAGTTGGATTGGGCCAAGTTCAAATGGCGGCGAGCAATGCTGGCATTGGCAACTACAACACCGGCAACTTCGGTGCCGCGGGCGCATTCTTCGATTTGGGTGCAGAAATTGCCCAGGCCTTTGAGACCACAGACACCATGGCGATTTACAATTCGGCCCTGTGTTACGAAAAGGCAGGGGAGGTGGACCTCGCTGTCGCACGCTACCGTGCTTGTGCAGACATCGAGTACCAGGTGCCCAATGTGTTTTTGTTCATCAGCAACCTGTACCGTGAAAACGGACGCGAAGCTGAAGCTTTGGAAACGCTGGCTGAAGCACGTGCGTTGTACCCGCGTGAACAGAGCCTCATCATTGAGGAGTTGAACATTTACCTGACGAACGAGGAATTTGACAAAGCCAAGGAAAACCTCGCGTTGGCTGCTGAGCAGGATCCAACCAATGAGATTTTGTGGTTTAGCTTGGGCAGTGTCTTGGACAACCTGGGCAATGCGGATGAAGCCATTGAGGCCTACAAGAAGGCGCTCGAGGTCAAGGCTGATTATTTCGACGCCAACTACAACCTCGGAGCACTGTACTTCAACCAAGCTGTCCAGGG
>JBMZAL010000033.1:8031-10466 GCA_049611325.1 Flavobacteriales bacterium | reverse complement strand
GTCCTTGACCATCTTGTAAGGCTGCATGACGTAAGAGCGGATTTGGGAACCCCACTCGATCTTTTTCTTGCCGGCCTCAATCTCCGCACGGGCTTCGTTTCGCTTGGCGATCTCCATCTCGTAGAGCTGCGACTTCAAGAGCTGCATGGCTTTTTCCTTGTTGCCCAGCTGCGAACGCGTCTCCGTGTTGTCAATGATGATGCCCGTGGGCGCGTGACGCAGACGCACCCCCGTCTCGACCTTGTTCACGTTCTGGCCACCTGCCCCGCCTGAGCGGAAGGTTTCCCACGTGATGTCGGAGGGGTTGACGTGAATCTCAATGGTGTCGTCGACCAAGGGGTACACGTACACACTCACGAAGCTGGTGTGCCGTCGGGCGTTGCTGTCAAACGGGCTGATGCGCACCAAGCGGTGAACGCCGTTCTCGCCCTTCAACATCCCAAACGCAAAGTCCCCGTCAAACTCCATGGTGACTTGCTTGATGCCCGCGACTTCGCCGTCTTGCAGGTCGAGTTCCTTGACCTTGAACCCATTCTTGTCGCCGTACATCCGGTACATCCGCATGAGCATGGACGCCCAATCGCAGCTCTCCGTACCGCCGGCCCCTGACGTGATTTGCATCACGGCGTTGAGGCTGTCTTCTTCGGCGCTGAGCATGTTTTTGAACTCGAGCTCCTCCACGGCCTTGCTCGCCGCCTCGAAGGCTTTGTCCACCTCGGACTCCTCCTCTTCCCCAGCCTTCATGAATTCGTACAACACGAACAAATCTTCCACCGAAGAGGCGCAGTCGTCGTAGGCCTGAACCCAGCTTTTCTTGGTCCGCATGCGCTTCATGACCTTCTCCGCCTCCTTCGGATTGCCCCAAAACTCCGGATCCTGCGTCAGCTTCTCGTCTTCCGCGATTTCCATGCGCTTTTGTTCTACCCCGAGGTAGCCCTTCAATTCTTCGACGCGCTTGCTCAGGGCGTTGATTTGGTCGACCGTCAACATGGGACAAAAGTAGGCTCCGCGCGCCGTCTCCCGAAGCGTCCGCTCACGAATCGGCCCCGGCTTCTCGACGCGCTGTCTTGGTCACGTGGTCGAGTGCCATCCAGACCATGCGCTGGGGAAAGCCCCGCTGCATCAACCAACGAATCACCCGGTCCTGGCGCGTCTCCAGCTCATCCTCACGGCGGGCGAGAAGCCGGTTGGCGGAGGCTTGCCATTGGTCCTCCGGAATGGCGTGGATGGCGCGATCCGCCACGCTCCCGCTCACGCCCCGCGACGCGAGGCCTGCCTTGATTTTCAACGGACCCCAAGACTTGTGCTCGTGGTGCACACGGGTGTACGACTCCGCGCACCTCGCGTCGTCGACGTAGTGGTCCTCCCGCAGGGCGGCCATCCAATCTTCGGACCACACTTCTGCCCGCGAAGCGGACGGGGGCGTGGCCATCTTCGCCATGACTTCGCGCATTTTCTCCCGCACCTCGCGCTCTGTCCGGTCGCGAAGGCCGCACCACTTTTGGAGGCGTGCGAGGCCCGCGGTTTGGGCTTTCTTCTCCTTCAAATCCTGTTCCACAGTCCGAAGGTGCGCAGAAATCCCGTATTTTGCAGTCTCTAACAACCCCCAACTTTACCGCCATGCGGTCTGAACTTTTGCAACGTATCCAAACCCTCCTTCAGAATGAGGATTTGGAGGCCATCCGCAAGGATGTGCGCACAGACATCGATTCGTTTCGCTCCCTGATTCAGGAAGACTTCCGCGCCCAACGCGAGGCCTGGGAGAAGGAGGAGCACGAGGACGACGAGAAATTCCAATTCCAGCCAAGCCCCGAAGAGCTTCAGTTCAACGAGCTGGTGGACCAATTCAAAACCCGTGAAAAGGCCTGGCGTCAACGCATTGCCGAAGAGCAGCGGGCCAACTTGGAGATCAAGACCGGATTGATTGACGCCCTGCGTAGCATCATCCAGGAAGAGGAAAACATTGGTGCCGCGTTTGCGCGGTTCAACGAGGTTCGGGAGAAGTGGGACGCCACGGGCGACGTTCCCGGCGACCGCTACAAGGAGACCCACGACGAGTACCATCGTCTGCGCGACGAGTTCTTCTACAACATCAACATCTACAAGCAGCTGCAGGAGCACGACTTGCAGAAGAACCTGAAATTGAAAGAGGGACTCATTGAGCAAGCCAAGACCTTGGCCGGCATGGAAGACCTCAAGGAGCGTGAATCGCTTGCACGGGGACTTCAAAAGCAGTGGTTCGACATTGGTCCTTCGCCGCGAGAAACGTTTCAGGAGTTGGCGGACACGTTCTTTGGGCTGACCCGTGAAACCTTTGACGCCGTCAAAGAGTACTACGACGGGGTGCGTGCCCAATTCGAAGTCCACAAAGGCGAAAAAGAAGCGCTCATTTCTGCGCTCACCGAACTCTTGACCGAAGACATCAACGACCACAA
>JBMZAL010000033.1:0-6940 GCA_049611325.1 Flavobacteriales bacterium | reverse complement strand
GCCGTGCGCGGCGTAGTCGCCGCTGAGGACCGTCCACATGACGATTTGGGCATGGGGGCGCAAGGCCAAACATTGTTCCCGCGTCACCTTTCCATGCGGCGGGCGAAACAGTCCGGATTCGCCCAAAGACGCGCGGGCCGAGGCCACGTAAGCTTCCAAATGGGTGTGCCACCCATGCTCGTGATTCATCGTGTGCCCGCCGACGGCGTGGCCCCGTGAAGTGACTTCCTTCAAAAGCGCGGGATGCCTCTCGGCCTGGTTGCCCACTACGAAGAAGGTGGCCGTCATGTCGTGTGCATCGAGCTGGTCCAGCACCCAGGGGGTGATGGACGGTTCCGGGCCGTCGTCGAACGTCACGTGCACGGCGTTCGATGCGTCCGTGGCCCATCGCGTGCCGGGCCACCACCACTGCAAGACAGGATGGAGCCACCGCGGGATGTGGGCAGGCCAAACCGCCCCGGATTTTGGGCCCTTCATTGTCCACGAAGGTCGACCCCCCGGGATTAACTTTGCCGCATGGACTACGATTTTCGGGCGATAGAAGCCAAATGGCAGGGCACGTGGAAAGAGACCGACGCATACAAGGTCACGGAAGACCCCACGCGTCCCAAATTCTACGTGTTGGACATGTTCCCCTACCCCTCTGGCGCCGGACTCCATGTGGGTCACCCGCTCGGCTACATCGCGTCCGACGTCTTTGCACGCTACAAGCGACACAAAGGCTTCAACGTCTTGCACCCCATGGGGTACGACAGTTTTGGCCTCCCTGCGGAGCAGTATGCAATCCAAACAGGGCAACACCCGGCCATCACCACGGAGCAAAACATCAACCGCTACCGCGACCAGCTCGAGCAGCTCGGGTTTTGCTACGACTGGTCACGTGAAGTCCGCACGAGCGATCCGTCTTACTACCGCTGGACGCAATGGATCTTTGGGGAGCTGTTCGAGAGCTGGTACGACACCCAAGCCCAAAAGGCCCGGCCCATCGCTGAATTGACGGAGGCCTTTGCCAAAAATGGCAACTTCAATGTCCACGTCGCTTGTGACGAAGGCTGGTGGAAGGGATTGTCCTTCCCGCATTTTGGAGCGCACTTTGACGGCACCTTAACCGCCACGGATTGGCAAAGCATGAACGAGGCCGAGCGCCAGGAAGTGCTCATGTGCTTCCGCATCGCCTACCTCGCAGACAGCGAAGTCAACTGGTGCCCCGCCCTCGGCACCGTGCTTGCGAACGACGAAGTGAAAGACGGACTCAGCGAGCGCGGCGGTCACCCCGTCATGAAGAAGACCATGCGGCAGTGGATGATGCGCATCACCGCCTACGCCGATCGCCTGTTGTCCAGCTTGGATGACCTCGATTGGACCGACAGCGTCAAAGAAGCCCAGCGGCACTGGATTGGCCGTTCCGAAGGCGCGGCCGTGCGGTTCGCCGTGGCCAACGACGCCGGACAGCCCGACCCTGCGGGCACCGAAGTTGAAGTCTTCACGACTCGTCCCGACACCCTGCACGGGGTGTCCTTCATGGTCCTGGCTCCAGAACATGACCTGGTGGCCGGATTGACGTCCGACGCGCAACGGGCCGAGGTCGAAGCCTACGTCGAGGCCGCCGGCATGAAATCCGAGCGCGATCGCCAAGGCGACAAAAGCATCTCAGGGGTGTTCACGGGCGGACACGTCGTGCACCCCATCACTGGAGCCCTTGTCCCCGTATGGATTGCCGATTACGTTCTCGCGGGATACGGAACCGGCGCCATCATGGCGGTTCCCGCAGGCGACGAGCGCGATTGGCGCTTTGCCAACCACTTTGACCTCCCCATTCCGCCCATCTTCAAGGATGTGGACACCCAAGAAGCCGTGTGCACGGACAAGGGCGCCATCCTCTGCAACTCGGGCGAATGGGACGGCATGCGCGCCAGTGACGCCATCCCCCTCGCCCTCGATTGGGTGGAAGCCCAGGGCTGCGGCACCCGCAAGGTGAACTACCGCATCCGCGACGCCGTCTTCAGCCGTCAACGCTACTGGGGCGAGCCCTTCCCCATCGCCTACGAAAACGGCATCGCCACGCGCATCACAGATGCCACGGTGACCCTGCCCAAGGTGGATGCCTACCTCCCCACCGAGGACGGCGAGCCGCCTTTGGCCCGTGCGGCCCGTGAAGATTGGCCCGTGTTCCGTGGCGACGCCATGGAGACCAACACCATGCCCGGATGGGCCGGCAGCAGCTGGTACTTCCTGCGCTACATGGACCCCCACAACGAAAACGCGTTCTGTGACCGCGGCAAGAGCGACTATTGGGGGCAAGTCGACTTGTACGTCGGCGGCGCGGAACACACGACAGGGCACCTGCTTTACTCGCGCTTTTGGACCAAGTTCTTGCACGACCTCGGCCACATCGGATTTGACGAACCGTTCAAGTTCATGATCAACCAAGGGATGATCCTGGGCCGCTCCAGCTTTGTGTACCGCATCCAAGGCACCAACACCTTTGTGTCGGCCAACCAACGCAAAGCCCATCGCACCCAGCGCTTGCACGTCGACATCAACCTTGTGGACAACGACAAGCTCGACCTCGACGGTTTCCGGGCCTGGCGCACTGAATTCGCCAATGCGGAATTCATCCTGGACGACGACGGCACCTACACCTGCGGTCACGAGGTGGAGAAAATGTCCAAGTCGAAGTACAACGTGCAGACCCCCGATGAGCTCGTCGAGCGCTACGGCGCAGACACCCTCCGCTGTTACGAAATGTTCCTCGGCCCCCTGACCCAGCACAAGCCGTGGGACACCCAAGGCATCAGTGGGGTGCACAACTTCCTGCGCAAAATCCAGCGCCTTTACACTCAAGCTGCAGAGGGCGGCATGGCAAGCAGTTCGTCAGACGACGCCCTGCGCATCGTTCACAAGGCCATCGCCAAAGTGACCGACGACCTGGATCGCCATGCCTTCAACACCGTGGTGAGCGCCTTGATGATTGCCGTCAACGACCTCTCTTCCCTGAACGGTGGATGTGGCGAAGATGCCCTCCAACCCCTGGCCACGTTGCTGAGTCCGTATGCCCCACACCTTGCGGAGGAATTGTGGCAGACTGCAGGAGGTGAAGGCTCTGTGCTGGACGCCACTTGGCCGGAAGCGCAGGAGGCTTACCTCGTGGAAGACCAAACCACCTACCCCATCTCCTTCAACGGCAAGGTGCGCTTCAAACTCGATTTGGCCGCCTCCATGTCCCCTGCGGAGGTGGAAGCCACCGTCCGTGCCGACGAACGGACCCAGGCCCAATTGGACGGCAAGGCGATTCGAAAGGTCATCGTGGTCCCTGGACGGATCGTCAACGTCGTCATGTAAATGCGATAAGGATTACACATCCTCTCCAAGCTTTCGAGAGCCCTCACCCCACGTGAGGGCTTTTTTGATTTCCAACGCCCTGGTTTTCAGCACTCAAAAAGGGCCAAGAATGTCCGTTTGAAACGCGCCTCACGATCTTCGAGCAAAGCACATAATTCTTCGACGAATCGCAAATTATGTTTGATAAACTGTGATTATGTAGTATCTTCGCCTACCTGTGACCTCATGTCACATCCCTAACAACCACGTCTATGACGTACCGAAATCCCAGCCCTGACGGGCATTTGAGCCTCGGCTCCGCGGTCCCTCGATTCCTCGAGGTCGACCCCTCTTTGCGTGTATACAATTCTATCTACATCCTTTACAAATCCACTTTTACCATGAAAAACATTGTCTCTTTGATGATGGCTCTCTGTTGCAGCATCGGCGTTGGCTGGGCTCAACTGGGACCGCTGTCTTCAACCAATTACAGTACCGAGGCTCCGGTCGGGTACTGGCTCGAGTTGGAAACAGTGACCGCACACTCGGGATTAACCCTCGACGGTCAAACAACGTACCGACTCTATTTGAACATGTTGAACGAGACTGATTTTTTGTCCTCTTGTTCAGGTGACTCGTCCAATGTGATGATCATCGAATCCACCAACGGAACATGGTACAACAATGAATACAACCCTGGCTGGAATGCCATTGGCATCAATCCTTTCTTCTTGCCAGTGTTTCCAGAATTGGCGTACGACAGTTTCCTGACCATTGGTGCCGAAGATTCAACCACCCCAGCCGCACAACACCCGGCAACCATTTGGGGTGAAAATGATGCTTCCGCGGCCTTTATTCCTGGTCCTGGTTTCAACATCGTGGTTGACGATGCGACAGGCGGAGCCTGGTACACCACGTTCCCTGGCCTCGACCAGGCTGGATCTCACGCCGCTTTTGCAGGCGAAAACCTTCGCGTGCTCGTGGCACAGTTCACAACTGCAGGAACCATCACAGGTCAAATCCAAGTTCAAGTTTTTGAAAATGGTGACCAGGGTACTGAATTCCGTGATTTGCTCCCCATTTGCCAAACTGGCGAGTGCGGAGGTTGCACGGATGAGTTGGCTTCGAACTACGACCCCGCCGCGTTGTGGGACGACGGTTCTTGCATGATTGCAGTGATGGGTTGCACCGACATTTCAGCGTGCAACTATGATGCAGACGCTACTGAGGACGATGGCTCTTGCGAATTGCCTGAGGCCGGTTTCGACTGCGAGGGCAACTGCTTGCTCGACATTGACTGCGCTGGTGAGTGCGGCGGTGACGCCACGGAAGACGCCTTGGGCGTGTGTGGTGGTGACTGTGCCGCCGATGCAGATGCGGACGGCATCTGTGACGACATCGACGAATGCGTGGGTGAACTCGACGCTTGCGGCATTTGCAATGGCCCAGGCGCCATTTACGAATGCGGATGTGCAGGCATCGCTGAAGGTGCTTGTGACTGCGACGGCAACGTGCTCGACGAGTGCGGTGTGTGCGGCGGTGACGGCATCGCTGAAGGCGCATGCGACTGCGACGGAAACGTGATTGACGCGTTGGGCGAATGCGGCGGCGGATGTGCTGCAGACGCAGACGCGGACGGCATTTGTGACGACGTTGACGATTGCGTGGGTGCGATTGACGCCTGCGGCATTTGCAACGGACCCGGTGAGATTTACGAGTGCGGATGTTCCGACATTCCTGCTGGAGACTGTGACTGCGACGGCACCCAATTGGACGCCATCGGCGTTTGTGGTGGTGATTGCAATGCGGACGCAGACGCGGACGGCATTTGCGACGACGAGGACGATTGCTTGGATGTGAACCAAAACGGCACTTGCGACGAAGACGAAGCGGGTGACGATTGCTTCCACGACAGCGACGACGACGGCATCGTGGACTGTGAAGATTCATGCCCCTTCGGCGACTTCGACAACGACGGCATTTGTGACGTCGAGGACCCATGTGTGGGTGTGGTCGACGTCTTGGGCATTTGCAACGGCCACTGTTTCTTCAACGTGGACGGAGACTACATCTGTGACGATGTAGACAACTGCACGGACATGGGTGCCTGCAACTACAACGATCCGACAAACGGAGAGTGCTTGTACCTCGACACGTGTGGTGTTTGTGGTGGACCTGGCGACGTGTACGAGTGTGGCTGTGCTGACATTCCTGCCGGCGACTGCGACTGTGATGGCAACCAGCTTGACCAGTGTGGCGTGTGCGGTGGAGACGGCACTTCTTGCCTCGGATGCATCGACGGTGACGCATGCAACTACGACGAGACAGCCACCATCGACGATGGTTCTTGCTTGTACAACGACGCGTGCGGAAACTGCGGCGGAAGCGCTTACGCAGGTTGCACCGATGAAATGGCCTGCAACTACGACGCGGGAGCAGGTTGCGACGATGCCTCTTGCCTGTACTTGGACGAGTGCGGTGAGTGTGGCGGAGAAGGCACCCTCGGCTGCACGGACGACACGGCCTGCAACTTTGATGCAGAGGCCGACTGTGACGACGAATCTTGCCTGTACCTTGACGAGTGCGGTGAGTGTGGCGGAGAAGGCACCCTCGGTTGCACGGACGAAACGGCCTGCAACTACGATGCGGAGGCTGACTGTGATGACGAATCTTGCTACTTCGCCGACCAGTGCGGCGTGTGTGACGGCGACGGCACTTCTTGCCTCGGTTGCACAGACAGCGACGCTTGCAACTACGACGAGACAGCCACCATCGACGACGGCTCTTGCTACAACGCCGACCAGTGCGGCGTGTGTGACGGCGACGGCACTTCTTGCCTCGGTTGCACAGACAGCGACGCTTGCAACTACGACGAGACAGCCACCATCGACGACGAGACGTGTTTGTACAACGACGTCTGTGGCATCTGTGACGGCGATTCTTACGCCGGCTGCACCGATCCTGCGGCTTGCAACTACGACGAGGGAGCAGGCTGCGACGACGGTTCTTGCTTGATGACCGACTGCATGGGCAACTGTGGCGGTGGCATCTTCCCAGAAGGATGTCAGTACCCTGAGTCTGAGCTCTACGGCCGTGAATTGGAAGTGTTCACCGAGTGCGAAAGCGGCTTCGAAAACGGAAGCGTGGTGGTGCTCGAGTCGAACAACACCATTGTTCAGTACGCCGACGGAGCTTCTCTCGTGGTGGGTACATGGTCTTACGACGAGTGCCTCTGCGCAGCAGGCATGGACGCCTTGCTCGTCGAACTCTACTTGCCACTCGATTGCGAAGCATTCCAGTTGGCCGTGGACGGTGACGGTGTCATCAGCCAGAGCGACCTCGACGAATGCGATTGCGGCGTCGAAATCATCGACAACGAAGAGTACTTCTGCTCCACCGACTTCTTGGACAACCTCGAAGAAGAAGTGTCTGTGGAATGTGCGGAGGACCTCCCCTCAGGATGCGATCCTGAGTTCGCGGCTGCAGACACCTGCACCGACGACATTTTGGTGTGTGCCTTCAACGACGGTTTGTTGGGCTACACGACCTACGACGTGATCACTGCGGAAGGACCTGGTGCCGACGCTGCGATTCGCATCTACGGTTTGAGCGCCCAAAC
>JBMZAL010000032.1:0-10509 GCA_049611325.1 Flavobacteriales bacterium | reverse complement strand
TCGTCGAGGTAGCGACGCGTGCCTGGGATGAGGTAGTAAGCGCGGTCATCCCAACCTCCGCCTTTGTAGACGCGGCTGCGGTTGCTGATGAGTGACGAGCCTCCAAAGTTGTAGACGCGCTTGTCCTTCAGCTGGTCTTCTTCAGCAGACTGGGCCGCGAAGTCAAACGAGCTGTTGCGGTCGCCATCGAGGTAGTCGATGTTGTCTGCAATGCGGTAGTTGGTCCGGTTCAAGTTTTCCTCGAGGGACTCGTTGCGCTTCTGCATTTGTCCTGGGAGGGCATCGATGTTGTTGCTGAAGCCCTTGCGCAGGTCGGACGCGGCGAGTGCATCGCTGTCCACGATGAGGTCCATGGCGTCCTGCATGAGGGTTTGGGCTTCCTCGAAGCGCTGCTGCTTCAAGCGCTCTTCTGCCTCATTGACTTTGGACGTGAGGTTGCCCATCAAATCCACGTCTTCTGGCGTGAAAATGCCTACGCTGTTGCCCTCCTTCTCATATGTGCTCAAGAATTCCTTGACGCCGGGAATGCTGTAGACCACGTAGTCGTACTTGTCGACAGGGCGTCCCTCCGCATCGAGGCGTTTCGTTTGGTACACGTTGCCACGGAAGGGGCGGAACTCGTTGTTGTCTTGGATGGACAAGGGACGGTAGACGTCCATCACCCACTCGTTGACGTTTCCTGCCATGTTGAACAAGCCGTAGTCGTTGGGGGCGTAAGCGTACACGTCGACGGTGATGTCGCCGAAGTCGTCCAAGGCACCCGCGACACCCATGTAGTCACCACGTCCTTTCACGAAGTTGGCATTGATGCTCCCGTATCCCGTGGTGCGGCTGTCTCCGTTGCGCACGAAGTGGCCATTCCAAGGGTACGTCTTGCGCTCTGCCACGAGTTCACCCAAGCTGTTGCCGATGAGGCCGAGGGCTGCGAACTCCCACTCGGCTTCGGTGGGCAGACGGTAGTTCGGCAAGAGCACGCCGTCCTCCATGCGGACGTCGCGGAATTCTGCGTTCAAGCTGTAGCTCGGCAGGCCTTCGCGCTCGCGCTCGCCCTGGTATTGGCCAGAGAGGTACGTTTCTGTGGTGAAGTGCTCTTCGTCGATTTGGGCATCGGGGTTGTGCAACAAGAGGCCTTCGCGGATGAGGATGCCTTCGTTCACACGGTCCGAACGCCACTTGCAGAAGTCGTTGGCTTGCAGCCAGCTCACACCAACCACTGGGTAATCGCGGTAGGCGGGGTGACGCAAGTAGAAGTTCACCATGGGCTCGTTGTATGCCAGCTTGTTTCTCCAAGCCGCCGTGTCGGGCAAGGCGCGCTCCACGATTTCGGGGTAGGAAGAGCCGTAGATGCGTTGCAACCAGGCCAGGTATTCCGTCCAAAAGTGGTTGGTCACCTCGGTTTCGTCCATGTAGAAGGACGACACGGTGGTGCGGCGGGGAATGTTGTCCCACGCGTAGTTCAGGTCGTCATCCACTTGGCCCATGGTGAACGTACCACCTTCTACGAAAATCAGGCCTGGGCCCGTTTCTTGTTCGAAATATGGCGTCCGTTCAAAGCCGCCGTTCTCATAGAAGTTGTACGCCCAACCTGTGGCGCCTGAGCGCTCGTAGTAACATCCATTCAAGGTCATCAGACCCATGGCGACTGCGAGCAAGCCGTAAATGTGCTTTTGCGTCATGTTGTGCGGATTCAATTTTCAGGTTTCGAGTAGATGCAGGTTTCTTGCGTCAGAAGGTCGGGCAGGAGACCGTTCTGAATTTGGATCGTTGAGGAGAAGCGAACTTCATGCTCAAGCTCAGTTCATGTGCGCCGCCCGTGGCTGGCGTCAAGTCCGAGATGGTGATGTCGTAGCTGTATCCGAAGCGCATCAGGGCGGTTTCAACTCCCAAAAGCACGATCAAAGCGTCACGCGTGTCCTCCGAGAAGAAGCCTCGGTGCCACACCCCAGCCACGAGGGGTCCTTTGCTGACATACACCCCCAAGTTCAATTGTTGGAATTCACCTTGACGACGGTACAGCACGTTGGGGGAAATCCACGCTTCCACACCTTTGACACTGCGTTGCAAGGGGAGCTTGGCTCCTGCGTGTCCGGTGATTTTCATGGGCAAGCGGCTCGTGCCCACCACGAGGCTCTCGTTGGGTTCGTTCAAGTGGTGACCTGCGACGCCGGCGTAGAACTTCTCCGTAAAGGCGAGCAAGCCCGCACCGAAGTCCACTTTCTTCACCGTCTCGCCGCGTGGCGTGTCAGCGGTCTCGTAGATGAAACCTCGACGGGGGTCAATCATGTCGCCAAACGTGAGGTTGCTCCAATCCAACGCTTTCTGGAAGTAGCTCGCTTCAAGCGCCATGCGCAAGGACAACTTCCGCGTGATGGCTTGTTGGTACGAGTACATCCCGGTGATGCGGGTGGTGGTCAAGGTGTTTTGGCCCGCTTGATCGTTCATCAAGACCAACCCCAATCCGCCTGAAATGGAATTGAAATGCTGGTCGTACCCCACGGCCTGCGTGACGAATGCGCCACTCATGGAAGGCCACTGGTTGCGGTGAGACATCACCACACGAGGCCCGCGTGCTGTGCCTGCAAATGCCGGGTTGAGCAGCAAGGGGTTGGAGTAGAATTGCGAGAATTCTGGGTCTTGTGCGTGGGCATCCTGAGGCGCTACGACGACGACAAATGTGGCGGTCATCGCGAGAAGCAAAAGGCAGGAGGTCAATTTCGTCATAATCGAACAATGTGTTGAACCCACAATGTTACGGAATTTTGGTGAGGTATGCGAGGTGCGCCCCGACTTCGCGTCCCGTCCACCGGCGCATGACCACGAATGGGGGTGCGAGGCACAATATGCCGCACCTTTGTGCGTATGGGTGCTGATGGACATGAGCATCATGGGTTCAATCTTCACTGCGAAAATGCGCGATTCACACATTGAACTTCCCGGGTTTGCGGGGAGGTTGTTCACATCTCAACGTGGGTGGAGGGTGTTTTGGTATGCGGCTTTGGGGTGTTGTTTGTGGCTCTTCGGAGGCCATGGGGGCAGCCATGCCTGGGCCCAAACCACCGCCGACGTCACGGACGAAGGGGTGGTGATGCACGTCGATTTGGCGTGGGAGGTGGAGGACATCCAAACGTTTGTTGCGTGCGCAGAATCCCGTGCTGTGGCGACCTGGCAAACACCGCTTTCTCAGCAATGGCAAGGGGTTGAGGTGCTCGATGTGGAAGAGGAGTGGCTGCCGTTGGGGTCAGAGCTTCACCAGGCATGGACGCGCCAATGGCGCAGCCGCACGACCGAGCCTTGGTCGTGGGTGACTGAAGGGGATGGGTCCCAGACGGTGTTGCGCGGAAGCGGCTCCGTGATTCGCCACAGTCGGGGCGCTTGGGAGCGCTTGTCGTCCGTGAAGGCCATTCTTGGGGCGTCACCGGTTGGATCCCATCGGGTGACCAGAAACTGGCCCTTGGAAAGCGTTCGGGCCACGGGGACTTGGCATGTCTTCGCCACCACGGAAGAGGGCGTGCACTGCTTGGGGTACGACGAGCTCATCGCCTCCGGGGTTGACCCTGGAGTCATTGATCCTGCGAATCTCCGCTTGTACGGTCGAGGTGGGCGACACCTGCCGCTTGACAACGACGCGGAGCGGCCGTTGGACGTTCCCCAACAGCATGTGGTGCTGCGGGGATTGGAGGACGGGTCGTTTGACCCAGGCGACGAGATGTGCTGGCATGCCAGCTCACACGAAACGTGGGCCTGGACCGAGGACGATGGCTGGACGCATGAAGCGGCGCTTTGGGGAGACACGGCGAAGTGGTTCCTGCGCACAGATGCGCCTGAAACACTTCCGTTGACAGAGATGGCGTTTGCCGCGCCCTGGATGGGGGGTGTGGACGAGGTTCGCACCCAACACGTGGCCTATGGCGTCCGTGAAGATCATGAGGTGAATCTCATCCGCTCAGGCCGAAATTGGTTTGGAGACCGGCTTTCCGCGCTTGGGGCCAACACGGCCACGTGGAACATCCCCCTCAACCACGCCGTCTTGGGCACGCCTGCGACAGTGCGTTTTGGGGCCGCCCTACGCAGCGTGGGCACGGGCAGCGCCTCCCAATTGAACTACGAATTCGAAGGCCAGTCGGTCACCCTTACGGACAACTTGCTTTCCCCGTCTTCGCTGCTCTATGCCCGCTACGTGGGCGGAGAGTTGACCGCGCCACTGACCCTGGAGGGGATACAAGTCCTGGCGACGTTCACTCCGGGGACCGACGACAGCAATGCGTGGATCGATTTTTTGACCTACCAGGCCTCTCAGAATTTGGTCTACACCTCAGGCCAAATGCACCTCAACGGCCTGCCACTCGATGCGGAAGGAAACCCAGTGACCGGTGCGGAATACGTCTTGGGCGGCAACGCTCCTGACGAGGTGTGGGATGTGACGGACCCGCTCGAGGTCAAGCGCGTGGCCACCAACAACGCCAACGGCAGCACCGTGTGGCAAGATGCCGTAGGGGATGCGCCGAAGCGTTACGTCGCCTTCCGTTGGTCTTCTGTGTTGAGGCCTGAAGCACTTGGGGCGGTGGGCAACAGCAACGTGCACGGCCTCGGCGAAGTGGACAACGTGATCGTCACGGTTCCTGGATTGGTGGAGGCCGCCGATTCGTTGGCCAGCCTGCACGCGGCGAGGGGATTGCGCGTGGCAGTGGTGCCTCAGCAGGACGTGTTTGATGCATTCAGTGCGGGCGTGGCGGATCCCACCGCCGTCAAGATGCTCATGATGATGCTCGCCGACCGCGCGGCCCAAAGCGATGGGGCCATTCTGCCTCCGCGGTATTTGACCTTGATGGGCGATGCCTCCTACGAAAACCGCAATGTGCAGGGCAACGGCACCACGATTGTGGGACATTACTCTTCGGAATCGCTTCAAACGACCACCAGCTACATCTCCGACGATTACTTCGCCTTGGTGGCCGAGGGACAGGGCGAAAAACCGGAGGAGTTGCTTCAACTCGGGGTGGGGAGGATTCCCGCTTCGGACTTGGCTTCAGCCATGGCGGTGGTGGGAAAAGTGGCGACGTACATGGGGGTGGACGAAGGGGCGGTCGACGCGGCCTCCTGCCTGGATCCCAACGGCACGAGCACTTACGGGCCGTGGCGCAACCGGGTGTTGTTTGTCTCGGACGACCAGGATGGCAACAACCAAGACGGCCACCGGTACATGGAAAACAGCGAGGAGCACAGCAACACCATTCGCGCCAACCACAACGAGTACGACGTGGTGAAGGTGTATCCTGATGCCTATGTCCAAACCAACACCCCAGGGGGGGAGCGGTACGAGGATGCCACGGCCGAGATCGCGCGGCGCGTGGACGAAGGTGCCCTGATTGTGAATTACATCGGTCACGGCGGAGAACGCGGGTGGGCCCACGAACGCATTTTGAACTTGGAGACGATTCAGGCGTGGACCAACCTGCGGCGTTTGCCGGTGTTCATGACCGCAACTTGCGAATTGTTCCGCTACGACGACCCCGACACCTACTCTGCGGGAGAAGCCATTTTGTTCAACCCCCAGGGGGGTGGGGTGGCGTTGCTCACCACGACCCGCACGGTGTACAGCTCGGGCAACCAGCAAGTGAATCGCGCCTTCTTTGAGACGGCGCTGAACGATGCGCAGGGGCGCTGTTTGGGGGACATCTACCGCGACACGAAGAACTCAGACCAAATCACGTCCCACACCAACAGCCGCAACTTCAGTTTGATGGGCGATCCGGCGCTCGAACTGGCCTACCCCTCCGAGCGCGTGTACCTCACGCAGGTGCCCGACACCATGCGTTCGCTCGACGAAGTGGTCGTCCGTGGGTACGTCGGGAACGCGCAAGGGGACACACTGACGGGCTTCAATGGGGTGGTGGTGCCCACGGTATTTGACAAACGCGCCTCGGTCACGACGCTGGACAACGACGCCAGTGAAGGGCCGTTCACCTACGAGGTGTTCCAAAACATCTTGCACAGGGGCTTGGCCTCCGTGGTGGACGGAGAATTTGAATTCCGATTCATTGTGCCGCGGGATTTGAATTACGCCTACGGACCAGGTCGAATCAGTTGCTACGCCTTGTCGAACGACACCGATGCCCACGGTTACACGGAAGGGTTCATCATCGGAGGCACCTCGGACAACCCCACGCTCGACGACGAGGGCCCGATGGTTGACCTGTTCATGAATGACACGCTGTTCGAAGCGGGAGATGTGGTCCACGAAGACCCTTGGCTGTTCGCCCGCATTTTTGACGCCAGCGGGATCAACACCTCGGGCAACGGCATCGGCCACGACGCCAAGGCCATCTTGGATGGAGATGCGAGTCGCCCCTTCGTGTTGAACGAGTACTTCGTCTCGGATTTGGACACCTACCAGCGCGGGAGCATTCGCTTCCCGTTCCAAAACTTGAGCGAAGGCGAGCACCACTTGGAACTCAAGGTGTGGGATGTGGCCAACAACAGCGCATCCGCCCAAACCCACTTCGTTGTCGCCTCTTCGCTCGAAGTCGCCTTGTTGGAAGTGCTGGCCTATCCCAATCCCGCCCACGAACAGGTGACGTTCCGCATGTCGGGCAACCAGGCCTGCCGCCAGGCCAAGGTGACACTCGCGGTGCACAACGTCCAAGGCCAGCGCGTCCACGAGCAGACGTTTGAAGGCGAGGTCTTGGGCTTCCGCGACGATGTGATGACCTGGGATTTGAAACCTTCTTCCGGAGGGCGCGTACCCCCAGGCGTGTATGTGTTCCGCGTGACGTGGGAAAACGAATTTGGCCAAACCGCACAATACGCGGACAAGTTGGTCGTTCTTCGACCCCAATGACACCAAGGACCGATGATTAACTTTGGCAGCTCTACGATGAAGCAACTCCTCAACACCACCGCGATTGCGATTGCGGCTTTGACCCTTTGGTCCCCCTCAAACACGTGGGGCCAAATTGTGGAAGAAGATCCCACGCAGCTGCTCCAGCTGAACACCATCACCACGGCGGTGCCGTTTTTGATGATTGCGCCGGACTCGCGTTCCGGGGCGATGGGTGATGTGGGTGTGGCGTTGTCTCCCGACGCCAACAGCATGCACTGGAATCCGGCCAAGATGGCGTTTTCGGAGAATGAGGTGGAAATGAGCTTGAGCTACGCCCCGTGGTTGCGCGCCTTGGTGGACGACATGAATTTGGCGTACGTCAGTTCGGTGCGTCGCTTGAACAAGCGTCAGGCTTACGGGGTGGCTCTTCGCTACTTCAGCTTGGGCAACATCACCTTCACCGACGAAGTTGGCACCACGATTCGCGACTTCCAGCCTGCGGAGCTCAGCCTCGACGGCGGCTTTTCTCAAAAGTTCTCGGACCGCTTCAGTGGCGGTTTCTCGGCCCGGTTCATCCACAGCAACTTGACGGGAGGTACAGCCGTGCAGGGCGCGGAAAGTCGACCCGGCATTTCGGTTGCGGCCGACCTGAGCATGTACTATGTGAACGACCAGGCAGATTGGGGTGAGAAGGACGGCACATTCAGCATGGGCTTGAACATGAGCAACCTCGGGGCAAAGATGTCTTACACCGAGACGGCTGCGCGTGATTTCATCCCGAGCAACCTCCGCATTGGTGCGGCGTACGAAACCGAGTTGGACGAGTACAACAGTCTGACGGTGGCGCTGGATGCCAACAAATTGTTGGTGCCCACGCAGCCTGTCTACGCCTTGGAGGATCCCTCTCAAATCATCAGTGGTTTGGACCCCAACGTGGGTGTCGCCACAGGCATCGTTCAGAGCTTCTACGACGCCCCTGGCATCGTGACCTTCGACAGCGAAGGCACGGCCTCTGTGCTCGAGGGAAGTCGCTTGCGCGAGGAGTTGCGCGAGGTGAATTTGGGCGCGGGATTGGAATACAACTTCGCGGATGTGTTTGCCTTCCGCACGGGGTACTTCTTTGAGCACTTCAGCAAGGGCAACCGTCAGTTTGTGACGTTGGGGGCAGGCGTGAAGTACACCGTGTTCACGGTGGACCTCAGCTACCTCATCAGCACCACCCAGCAGAATCCGTTGGCCAACACCCTTCGCTTCTCGCTCCGGTTGCAGTTCTCGGATTTGGCCGACTACGTCAACAGCGACGAATGAGCTTGCGCATCGGTTACGGCTACGACGTTCACCAGCTGGCCGAAGGCGAGGACCTCGTCATTGGCGGCCTGACCATTCCGCATCACAAAGGATCGGTGGGCCACAGTGACGCCGATGTGCTTCTCCACGTCATTTGTGACGCCATGTTGGGCGCACTCGCCTTGGGAGACATCGGCACGCACTTTCCCGACACGGATCCTGCCTACAAAGGCATCGACAGCAAAATCTTGTTGAGGGACACGTGGAAGATGGTCCAAGCGCAAGGCTATGGATTGGCCAACCTTGACTCTACGGTGTGCTTGCAGCAGCCCAAACTCAAGCCGCACATCCCCGCCATGCGTCAGTGCATTGCAGACATTTTGGGTGTCGATGTGGGACAGGTGGGCATCAAAGCCACCACCACTGAAAAGCTTGGATTTGTGGGGTTAGAGCAGGGCGTGAGCGCGCATGCTGTGGTCCTTCTTCAAGCGCAATGATTCAGTCCAATCAGGGCTGAAGTTCCTCGAAGTGACCGGGCTCTTGGTCCGCAGAGAAGTGGATCTTCAAGTTGGCGGTGTCCCGAAGCAAGTCCACTTTGCCAATCTCCAAGTGAACGATCGTGACGCCTGTGCGTTGCTCAAGGTCGGCAATCAGCTCGTGGCGACGTCCTTCGTGCAACAAGTCGATGCGGTCGTAAATGACCATTTTGGTCGCCAGGTGCTCCACAAACCAAAGCCGTTCCAAGACGTACGACAGGGCCCAAATCAACACATTGGCCATGGCAATCTCGACCCATGAAGCCGCAAGCGGGGCCAAGGCATTGATGACCGCAAGCGTGATGACAATGAACAAGTACGTCATTTCCCGAATCGGGATGGCGTTGGTTCGGTAGCGGATGATGCCGAAAATGGCGAACAGGCCCAAGGCAAACGCCAAGTCGATTTCCACGCCAGCCAGCAGGCGGCACAACAAGAACACAGCCGTGGACACCAGCATGAACGTGAACACAAAGTCGCGTCGCTTCGCGGCCATGTGGTAAATCAAGCGGACCACAACGAGTGAGGACACGAGGTTGAGCGCAAACAGGCCGAGGAGGGATTCCCAGCCTGGGCTCAAGAAGGCGGCGTTGAAGATCGTAGACAAGGATGCGGTCATCTCAGAATGGATTGCGGCGCGAAGGTCGGGTTTGCAGCGTAATGTTCGGCGCGCGCCAGGTCACGCAGCGCTGCGCGGTAGCCTCGGAAGTTGCGCTCCGGGGAAAGATGGGCTTGGCCCAGCACAAATTTGGACAGGCGCAAGGTGCGTCCCAGGGGACCGCGTCGGCCTTCCTGCGCGCGAATGGCCTGGATGAGTTCGCCTTGGTGGTTGACGTTGCTCTGTTTCCACTCCACCACGGCCAAATGCGGCGTGGGCTTCACCCAAGGATGGTCTCCACGTACCTTCGTTGCAGGCACCTTGAATTGAAGGTCTTGGTCAAAGGTGATGCGTTCACCCTGGCCCACGTGAATCAAGGTGAAGCGTTCAAAAGAGCTCTGCAGCGTGGGTGCCAGTGCACTTGCGTTGGGAAGGTGTTGACCGAGGAAGTCGAATTCCTCTGGGGTCAAAGGACCGTCCCATGTCCCTTTGCGCACAATGCGGTGCTTGAAGGTCTTGCTGTGCACGTCGCGCAACTTCACCTCCAGAAAAGCCACCCCGGTGTTGGCGTATTGCCGAACGCGCACCTTGTGCCGAATGTTTTTGCCGCGGGTGTGGTCCTCCAAACAGGTCCCTTCCGGCGTATCGAAGTAGAGGTTGTTGTAGACCGTGGAGACTTGGTCTTGGATGGAAAGAACACTGTGTTCGTCCAGCTCTTGGACAAGGTTTTCCAGCCATGCCACGGGCACCACATACTTGGAGTCGAAGCGGTCCATCAGCGCCACGGCGTCAATGGCCTCCAGTCCAAGGGGACTGCGGCTCTGAAGAAGCTGATGGAGTTGAGGAGACAAATCGCAGGTTTGGTGTTGGGCGCCCGAAGAGCGACTGCGAAGGTACAACGCGCTTTGCAAGGCGTTCGTTGCGCGAGTCTCTTTGGTTGGTATCGAAAGGCGTGCTTGATATGGTGTACTTAGTACACGACATGAGCTGGTGCATGGCTCGTGACCTTGGTCCGACGAACGGGTGAGGTGGAACGCTATATTTGAACGTTAATCCAAACGCGATGGCAACTTCACAACCCACAGCGACTGCAGCGCCCAAAAAGCCTGCAAAAGCAGGACGTAAGCCCGCTGCCAATAAATCAGCAAAGGGCCTGAACAAAGACACATACACGCGCTGGTTTCGCGAGATGTACCTCATGCGAAAGTTCGAGGAACGTTGCGGCCAGCTGTACATCCAACAAAAATTTGGTGGCTTTTGCCACTTGT
>JBMZAL010000031.1:0-10754 GCA_049611325.1 Flavobacteriales bacterium | reverse complement strand
TGTCAGTGACCATGCTTCGAAATGTACTCCTTGCCTTTGGCATCCTCTTGACCGGTCTCCACGCCTCGCACGTCACAGCCCAAACGAGCTGTGAAACCTGCGATTTGTCTTTTGTGGAGGACACCTTGGAACCCGTTGAAATCTCTTGTTCCGAAGGAGACCCATTGCAGGCCCTTCCCAATTTCCCGGCGTTCACCTACAGCTGTCCGGACTACTGGGTGCAGATTTTCAAGTACACCACGGGCAGCTCGTCGTCTTGCTCTGGAAACCGGCCAACCGGCCTTCCGGTCAACCTCGGCACGATTCAATTGGGTGAATTCACCTCCACAGGCCTCACCTCGACCAACCACTTCAACGACCTTGGCGACCCCCTGACCTGGACCGTGTATCCTGAAGACGTGGCGCGCCTTCAAGGAACGGTCTACAACAACAGCAACGTCAACGCATCTTTCGAAGTGGACTTCTACTTCGAACTCGAGGCGACTGGGGCGGAGTGGGTGGCCGGAGGCGGCAACGTCAATGACGCCTCAGCCAACCCGGGTGACGTCAACGGCTGGACCATTTGGACCCTCCGACCCAAAATCAGCAAGCTGGTGGGCGGCGGTACGCTCGCAGGCGAGACCATTTACCTCGAAACTTCCAACTCCCTTCAAGGCTATCCCTTGCAAGTCGGGGTCGGCGCCAATGGCGTGAATGCCGAGCACGGCCTGGGGGGTGCCTTTGATTGGTCAGCTTGTGTCGGCGGCACGGTCTATGGGGGCCTTGGCGTGTCCAGTTTGGAGTTCAGCGCATGCGACGAGACTTCCTCCATGTGTGCCTCGGACAACGACGCCGTGGTGGAGTTCTTCTTGGGCAACCTGCATGATTTTGACCAAATCCAAGGATCGGTCGACGTCACCGACGACACCCCTCCCCTTCTTCAGGATGTGCCCAACGACTACACCCTCAACTGTCCGGTGGAACTTGAAGAACTGGATGCGCTCAACACCGTGGTCGCCACGGACGATTGCAGCACCGCATCCCTCGCCATGACGGAATCGTTCGTCAATGGAGACTGCCCCAGTGAATTCACCCGCATCCGCACCTACACCGCGACCGACGGATGCGGATTGACCACCCAACACACCCAAACCGTGCAGGTCATCGACGAGATTGACCCTGTGCTGAATGCCCCCTCCAATGCGGTGTTCAGCTGTGAAGTCGGCCCCACCTTCACGCCTGCGACAGCCAGCGACGCGTGCAACGGCCCCCTCGCAGTGACCGAGGGGGAGCAAGTCATCGAGCAGGGCGATTGCCCCGGCGAATACACCGTGTACCGAACGTTTTCCACAGAGGACCTCTGCGGCAACACCGCCACAGGAGCCCAAACCATCTACGTCCGCGACCAGACGCCGCCCACCTTGGCTTTGCCCGCGGACGTCGTGTTGCCGTGCGGAAGTGAATTCGTGTACCCCGCGGCATCTGCCACAGACAATTGCACCGCCGAAGAAGACATCACGATTGCGATCTTCAACTCGTTGCCACCCACCAGCTGTCCGGAAGAGTACATTTTGGAGCGACGCTTTTTGGCCACAGACTTGTGCGGGAACTCCACGCTTGAGGTACAAACCGTGACCGTCACAGACAACGACCTTCCCTACTTCACCTACGTGCCTGCGGACGTGACCTATGCCTGCGATGAAGAACCTGTGTTGGAAGACGCAGAAGCAGACGACGATTGCTCTTCCTTCGAGATCACCACGACCACAGACACTGCATTTGGAACATGTGCGTCGAATTACGATTTGATCCGCACGTTCACCGTGGTCGACGCGTGCGGCAACATGGCCGATGCCCAGCAGATCATCTCCATCCGAGACACAGAAGCCCCTGTCATTGAAACCGTGTTTGATGAAGTCGCCTCGTTGGAGTGCGACCAAATTTGGAGTCCACAGTCTCTCGACGCGCAAGACAATTGCTCCGCAGTGAGTTGGGAAATGAGCATCGACACCGTGGGCACGCCAAGTTCAGGTGCCTACCAGTTGAATGTCACTCACACCGCTGTAGATGCATGTGGAAATGCGGCGTCCACCCCTCAAACAGTGGTGTTCTCAGACACCGCGCCCCCGACTTTTGAGTCGGTGCCCGCAGACGTGACCCTGTCGTGCGAAGACGACATTCCTTTTGACTTGGCCGTGGCCACCGACAATTGCACGTCCATCACCCTGGAGGTGTCTGACGATTTGGACCTTGAAGTGGCCCAGGGTGAGCACTTGTTGACGCGGACCTTCACGGCCACCGACGCCCAAGGAAACACCGCTCAGGCCGTACAGTTGATTTCCATCGTCGACGCCACCGCGCCCACATTCACCTACGTGCCGGCCGATTACACCGCCGAGTGCTCAGACGATTTGACACTGTTGGATGCGACAGCCCAAGACAATTGCAGCGATGTCGTCATTTCGGTATCAAGCGTGACCACCCCTGGCGACGCCGCAGGCAACTACACCGTGACCCGCACATTCACGGCAACCGACGATGCCGGCAACAGCAGCTCGACCATGCAAACCATCAGCGTCGTGGACACCACGGCGCCGGAATTCACGCTGGTTCCCGCGAATTACACCGTCGAATGCACAGACGACATGCCCATGGAGGACGCCACTGCCGTGGACCTGTGCGGCACGGTGACCGTGGAAGTTTCGAGCGTCACCACGCCGGGCAACGCCACGGGCAACTACGTCATCACCCGCACCTTCACGGCCACCGACGATGCGGGCAACAGCACTTCGGCATCGCAAATCATCACCGTGCAAGACACCACGCCTCCGGCATTTGCAAGCTTTCCTGAGGACACCGTTGTGGAGTGCTCAGCAGGTTTGCCTCTCATGTCCGCCACGGCCACGGACGGCTGCGGCCCTGTCGCTGTGACGTTCACCGACGTGATTACGCCGGGCAACGCGACAGGCAACTACACCATTGCACGCACCATCACTGCAACCGACGACGCTGGCAATGCCACGACTGCGATCCAGAACATCACGGTGCAAGACACCACGGCGCCGGAATTCACTTTCGTGCCAGCCGACTACACTGTCGAGTGCACGGAGGACATGCCGATGGACGACGCCATGGCAACGGACAACTGTGGCGAGGTCACGGTCACCGTATCCAGCGAAACGACCACAGGCGATGCCACAGGCAACTACACCATCACGCGCACCTTCACGGCAACAGACGATGCTGGCAACAGCAGTTCGGCCACCCAAACCATTTCGGTTCAGGACACCACCGCACCAGCATTGACCGTGCCGGCGGATTACACCACAGAGTGTTCTGAGGGATTGGTCCTTGATTTGGCCGAAGCCATCGACGCGTGCGGACCCACAAGCGTTTCCGTGGACGTGGAGACCATTCCGGGCAACGCCTCCGGCAACTACACCGTCATCCGGACGTTCACCGCAACAGATGACGCTGGCAACAGCACCTCCGGCACGCAAACCATCACCGTGGTGGACACCACCCCTCCCGCCTTGAGCATTCCCGAGGACTACACCGTGGAGTGTTCTGAAGGGTTGGTGCTCGACTTGGCAGAGGCCATCGACGCGTGCGGACCCACAAGCGTTTCCGTGGAGGTGGAAACCATGCCTGGAAATGCCGCCGGCAACTACACCGTCATCCGGACATTCACCGCCACCGACGACGCAGGAAACAGCACTTCGGCATCGCAAACCATCACGGTCCAAGACACCACGGCGCCAGCATTTGTCTCCGTGCCAGAAGATGCCGTGGTGGAATGTTCCGACACCTTGCCTTATGCCGAGCCGTCCACCAGCGATTTGTGTGGCACGGTGGATCTCACCCACAGCGATGAGGTGATTCCCGGAAATGCGGCTGGGAACTACACCGTGATTCGCACCTTCACAGCCACCGACGATGCCGGCAACAGCAGCTCGGCCACCCAGACCTTCACCGTCGTCGACACCACGGCGCCGGAATTCACTTTCGTGCCAGCCGACTACACTGTCGAGTGCACGGAGGACATGCCGATGGACGACGCCATGGCAACGGACAACTGTGGCGAGGTCACGGTCACCGTATCCAGCGAAACGACCACAGGCGATGCCACAGGCAACTACACCATCACGCGCACCTTCACGGCAACAGACGATGCTGGCAACAGCAGTTCGGCCACCCAAACCATTTCGGTTCAGGACACCACCGCACCAGCATTGACCGTGCCGGCGGATTACACCACAGAGTGTTCTGAGGGATTGGTCCTTGATTTGGCCGAAGCCATCGACGCGTGCGGACCCACAAGCGTTTCGGTGGACGTGGAGACCATTCCGGGCAACGCCTCCGGCAACTACACCGTCATCCGGACGTTCACCGCAACAGATGACGCTGGCAACAGCACCTCCGGCACGCAAACCATCACCGTGGTGGACACCACCCCTCCCGCCTTGAGCATTCCCGAGGACTACACCGTGGAGTGTTCTGATGACATGCCGATGGACGACGCCACAGCCACAGACAACTGCGGCGAAATCACGATCACCGTGACCAGTGAAACGACCCCCGGCGATGCCGTGGGCAACTACACCATCACACGGACGTTCACGGCAACAGACGATGCCGGCAACGGCTCTTCAGCCACGCAGACCATCACCGTTCAAGACACCACTGCCCCTGAGTTCACCTTTGTCGCTGCCGACTACACCGTAGAGTGCTCCGACGAGATGCCGATGGACGACGCCATGGCGTCTGACAACTGCGGCGAGGTGACCATCGAAGTGTCGATCGAAACAATCATGGGCAATGCCGCCGGCAACTACGTCATCGTGCGCACCTTCATGGCCGCCGACGATGCGGGCAACAGCAGCTCGGCCACGCAGACCATCACGGTCCAAGACACCACGGCTCCTGAGTTCACCTTCGTCCCTGCCGACTACACCGTTGAGTGTTCGGACGAGATGCCGATGGATGACGCCACAGCTTCGGACAACTGCGGCGAGGTGACCATCGAAGTGACAAACGAGACAACCGCAGGCGACGCCGCAGGCAACTACGTCGTTGTGCGCACCTTCGCAGCCACGGACGATGCTGGAAACAGTGCGACAGCCGTCCAAACCATCACCGTGCAAGACACCACGGCACCGGAATTCACCTTTGTGCCTGAAAACTACACTGTCGAATGCTCCGACGACATGCCCATGGAGGAAGCCATGGCCTCGGACAACTGTGGCGAGGTGACCATCGACGTGTCAAGCGCAACCACGGACGGAGATGCGGCGGGCAACTACATCGTGGTGCGCACGTTCACCGCCACAGACGACGCCGGAAACAGCACGTCTGCTGAACAGACCATCACCGTTCAGGACACCACTGCACCAGAATTCTCATTTGTGCCAGAGAACGCCATCGTGGAATGCACCGATCCTTGGCCCGAGGACATGGCCCTTGCGGTCGACGCATGCGGGCTGGTGGACCTCCAGGTGTCCACAGACACGCTTCCCGGCATTTGCGGTTTGTTGATTCTTCAGCGCACGTTCACAGCGACAGACGATGCAGGCAACGTCAACGAAGTGGTCCAAACCATGACCCAAGTGGACACACAAGGTCCTACGTTCGTGGGCTTGGTGGAGGAAGTGGATTTGTCGTGCTCCCAAAATTTCAGCCAAATCCCCGTGCCCAGTGCCACTGACGCGTGCTCGGAAGTCATCACCTTGGTTTGGAATGACGTGGAATTCAGCGGAGGGTGCACCCTACCCATCTCTGCGATCGTCCGGACCTACACAGCTGTGGATGCCTGCAACAACGTGTCTCAGGCAGAACAAATCATCCTGCTGACAGACATCGAAGCCCCGGAATGGGACTTCCTTCCAGAGGATGTCACCATCGAATGCACTGAGGTGTACGAGCTCGTGCCCCCCACGGCGACCGACAACTGTGCCACCCCTCAAATCACTTGGGAAGTGGATACGGTTGGAGACGCCTCCACAGGCGTCTACGACTTGGTCTTTGCCTTCGAAGCTGTCGACGACTGTGACAACATCGCAGAACACCAACACGTGGTGCACGTGGAGGACACGGTCAGCCCAGAATGGGTGACCTTCCCAGGAGATTACACCATGGCCTGCGGCGAAGCGTTGGACACAACCATGCCCACTGCGACCGACGCATGCAGTGATTTGGTCACGGTAGCCCTGGTCGATGAATCCTTCAGCGAAGGCGAATGCCTCGGCTCTGGGCTTTGGACGCGCACGTTCTCCGCGACAGACGCGAACGGCAACGTCCTCGAGTCCTCTCAATGGATTCAAGTGGTGGACACCGTCGCCCCGTACTTCACCGCCGTCCCCGAAGCGGTGACGGTGGAGTGTGACGAGGCGTTGCCATCCGTTTTGGCCGACGCGGAAGATGCATGCGGCACCACGACGGTGTCGGTCAGCGAATCCGTGGTGGACGGCGCAAATGTCAACAACTACACCGTGATTCGGACGTTCACTGCCACAGATGCATGTGGCAATGAAACGGACACAACCCAAATCGTGACTGTGGTCGACACCACCCCACCCACTTTTGTGACGACGTGGAGCGAAGAAACGCGCCAATGCGGTGAAGACCTGAGCCCCCTGCCGGTCGAGGCCGTGGACGCCTGTTCAGACAGTGTCTTTGTGATGGTGAACGATGTGATGACGCTTGGCTCCTGCGAGGGCGCAGCCACCGTGGCGCGGACATACATCATCTCCGACCTCACTGGCAACGCCGATTCCATGTTGGTTACGGTGAACGTCGTGGACACCCTTGCCCCTGTTTGGCTCTTCACTCCTGAAGACATGATCGTGTCTTGTGACGCGGCACTTCCCACGGACGTACCTGAGGTGCAAGATCTGTGCAGCGAGGTGACCTTGGTTTTGGCCACCGACACCTTGCCAGGAAACGCCCTCGGCAACTACGAAGTCATCCAGACATGGACGGCAGAAGATGCCTGCGGCAACAGCACTGTGCATGAACGTGTGATTCAAGTGGTGGACACGGTTGCGCCCGAGGTGGTGTTCCCTGCGAATGACACCGTGGCTTGCACAGATGAAGTGCCTTTGACCGCCCCTGTGATTTCTGACAACTGCGGAACGACCTCTTGGACCCACGTAGACGAATACACGCCAGGGCCATGTGACGGGGCGGGTACCCTGACACGCACCTTCACCGTCTCCGACGATGCGGGCAACCTCAGTGAAGGCGTGCAAGTGATTTCCATTGTGGACGAGGAAGCGCCCGAATTCACATTTGTCCCAGAACCCACGACGTGGGAATGCAACGCACCTACGCTCCTTGACTCAGCCATGGCCACGGACGCCTGCTCAGGTGTCACCCTCACAGCCCAGCTCGACACGCTCAGCGGACTTGGGGCAAATCAGTGGATTCTGCTGGTGACTTGGACGGCAGAGGACGCTTGCGGAAACACGGCCGAGGCGACCCAAGAAATCACTGTATTGGATCAACTCGCACCTTCCATTGACGCAGGACCTGCAGGCACAAGCCTGGCCTGGGGAGACGCGCTGTTGCTCGACGTGTGGGAAAGTGAGCTCGTGTACTCAGACAGCTGCACGCAAACGGCAGATTTGCTGGTGACTGTCCAGATCGACACCTTGGAAGCCTTGGAACCTTGCATCGATGAAGTCGTGTTGACATGGACGGTTGAGGACTTGGCCGGAAACCAAGAAGTGTGGGTGCAACCTGTGCAGCTGTTTGACAACGACGCCCCTGTGTGGTCGGCAGCGCCCACAGATCTCGTGCTGTCTTGCGACAGCGTCTGGGAGCCCATTGCACCTGCATGGACGGACCACAACGAATTGGATGTCACCCAAACCCTGGACACCCTCCCTGGAGCATGTCCTGCTGAAATGACCGTGACTTGGACTTTGGTGGCTTCTGATGTCTGTGGCAACATTTCCGAGCCTTGGATTCAAGTGGTGAACTTCGTGGACTCCCTTGCCCCTGATTTGGTGTCGTGGCCAGAGGATCTGGTGGTCAACGCACCTGCGGATGTGCCGGCATGTGAGGTCGAATCGATTGCTTGGGCAGACAACTGCAGCGACGCTTTGGTGGATTGCGTGACAGACACCCTGGAGCAATACTGCCCAGGCTCTTACCTCCTCGGACGGACGTATTCGGTCACAGACGCTTGTGGCAACGCCAGCTCGGTGCAGCAAAACATCTTGGTCGAAGATGTTGAAGCGCCAGCCTTCTCGAATTGGGTGAGTGCAGAGACCTTCTCCTGTGATTCCACAGTGGTGGCTCCTGGCGCGGCGGATCTGTCCTTCGAAGACAACCAATCCAGTGGTTCAGAGATTGTGCTTTCAAGCGTCTTGAGCCAGGTGCTCGGTGACGAGTGTGCGCTGACTGAGGTCTACACCTACACCCTGACGGATGGGTGTGGCAACGTGTCGGAGGATTACGTCTTGGAGTTGTCGTTTGTGGACGACGAAGCGCCTGTGCTTCAAGAGGCACTCGAAAGCCTAGAGCTGTTCTGTGTCAGTGAAATCCCCTCCTTCGATGAGGCCGCGCTGCTCGAGAACGTCACGGACAACTGTGGCTCCGTCACGGCTGTCGCCAGCGATGAATTTGAAGGCGGCGAATGCAACGGTCCCGATTGTGTGTTGATTCGAACCATCACCATGGTCGACAACTGTGGCAACACCACTTCGACAGAGCAAATCATGGTCATCTCGGAGCCGCCTACCGTGCCCGAACTGCCCACAGGCTTCTCTCCCAACAACGATTCATTCAACGACGTGTACCAAGTGAGAAATGCGGGCCCCGACCTTGGCATTCCCCCTTGCGATTGGCTGGAGAACACCACCTTCACGGTCTTTGACCGCTGGGGCAGTGTGGTCTTCCTTTCCAACGACATCTCCGAATCGTGGGATGGCACAAACTTGAATGGCCGGCCATTGCCCGTGGGCACCTACTTCGTGGTGTTCGAAGCCAATGGCCTCACCTACCGTCAAACAGTTGATCTCCGCCGCTGATGTACAAGTCTGAACACCTCCTTAAGACGATGCTACAACGCTCTCTTCTCTTCGCCGCCCTCGGCGTGCTCGGGACCTTCACCTCCCTGGCACAACAAGACGTCCTCACCGGACAGTACCTCTTCAATGGCACCTTGATCAATCCTGCCTATGCGGGGGCTTCAGGTCAATGGGAAACCATGGCCATGCAGCGCCTTCAATGGGTGGAATTTGACGGGGCGCCCAACACGGGCATTCTTTCGGCACACGGTGCCATTGCCAACCGGGAGCTTGGGGTCGGTGGCCTCATTGCGATTGACGGTGTGGGCATCACGTCCACCTTTGAGCTTGCAGGCAATGCAGCCTACCACTTGGACATGGGCGACAGTGACTTGAGCTTTGGCCTGCGTGGCGGACTGTTGCAGTACCGCGCACGACTCGGTGAAATCGACGTCATCGACCCTGCAGATCCCGTTTATCAAGGGACACAACTCAGTGCCTGGGTACCGCGCTTTGGATTTGGGGCCTTGTTCCGCCGGAACAACTGGTTTGTGGGGTTCTCTGCCCCGATGCTCTTTGTGTTTGACAAGGCACTCGACGGAGGCATTTCCCCTTACTACCGGAACCACATGTACGCCCAAGGGGGGATGACCCTCCGGGCCAACAGCTGGCTCTCCCTGTCCCCTTCTGTCTTGTTCCGTGCCACGCCAGACGTCCCTTCCATTTTGGACCTCAACTTGGTCGCCACCGTATCCGACGCCTACACCCTCGGACTTGGCTACCGCACCGGGAGCAGCTTTGTGCTCATCACCCAATGCCGACTCAACAAACAATTCCGCATCGGGTACACCCGGGATTTCACGGCGACGGACATCCGAACCTTTGCCGGCGGCACTCATGAAATTGTGCTGGGATGGGACCTCAATCCACGGGCCAAAGAAGACATGCCCTTCGGCATGTGACCGGAATTCCCCCCCAAGCAAAAGGGCAAGCCGATTGGCTTGCCCTTTTTCATGTCGTTCGCTCAGGAATCAACGGAAGGCGACCCCGAGGTATTGGGCATTGCTTCCCAACTCCTCCTCGATGCGGAGCAGCTGGTTGTACTTCGCAATGCGGTCAGAACGGCTCGCCGAGCCCGTCTTGATCTGCCCCGTGTTCAAGGCCACCGCCAAGTCGGCAATGGTCGTGTCTTCCGTCTCCCCACTGCGGTGGCTCATCACGGAGGTGTAGCCCGCGCGGTGGGCCATGCTCACGGCGTCGATGGTCTCAGACAGGGTTCCGATTTGGTTCACTTTGACCAAAATCGAGTTCCCCACGCCTTCTTCGATGCCGCGAGACAAACGACGCACATTGGTGACAAACAAGTCGTCGCCCACGAGCTGAACGCGCTCGCCGAGCACGTCGGTCAATTGCTTCCATGCGGACCAATCGTCTTCGTCCAATCCGTCCTCGATGGACACGATGGGGTATTTGTCGCACCAGCCTTTCCAAAAGTCCACCATTTCAGCACCCGTGCGGTGGTCTCCGGTCGACTCAAACTTGTAAAGGCCGCTTTCCTTGTCGTAGAACTCAGAGGCTGCGGCGTCCATGGCCAAAAGCACGTCTTCTCCGGGACGGTATCCCGCCTTCTCGATGGCCCGCAAGACGACTTCCACGGCTTCTTCGTTGCTACCCAAGTTGGGGGCGAAGCCTCCTTCGTCACCCACATTGGTGCTGTGGCCTTGGCCCTTCAACACGCTCTTCAAGTGGTGGAAGATCTCCGTG